>PXAU01000285.1 GCA_003567075.1 Trueperaceae bacterium | reverse complement strand
GCCAGGAAGGGCGCCAGCAGCGCCACGAGGTACAGCACGATCAAGATGACGGCGCCGATCACACCCATGCGGTTGGCCTTGAAGCGGCGCCAGGCCTTGCGCGGCGGGCGGCGGCGCGGGCCCGGGATGGCAGCGCCCGCGCCGCTCCCCGTCGCGTCGGCACCCACCGCGTCAGTGCCCGCCGCCTCGTGCATGCGGGTGGCCTCAGCCATAGCGGATCCGCGGGTCCACCCAGGCCAACGCCAGGTCGGCCAGCAGGTTGCCGAGCATCAGCAGCAGGCTGGCGAACAGCAGCAGCGTCATGGCGACGTACTGGTCCTTGGCGAGCAGGCTGTCGTAGAGCATGGGCCCGATGGTGGGGAGGTTCAGCACGATCGAGGCGATGATGGTGCCGTTGATCAGCTCGGGCAGCTGCAGGCCGGCCATCGACACCAGCGGGTTGATGGCGGTGCGCACCGCGTGCCGGTTGATCACGCGGCGCTCCGCCAGCCCCTTGGCCCGGGCGGTGCGAACGTAGTCGGCGTGCAGCACGTCGAGCAGGTTGGCGCGCATCTGCCGCATGACGGTGGCGATGCCGGCGGTGCCGATGGCCAGCACCGGGATCCACAGGTGGTTGAGCAGATCGAGGAACTTGGCCCAGCTCCAGGGCTCGGCGATGTAGCGCGGGCTGAACAGGCCGCCGACGTTGGTGCCGCCGTAGGAGAGCACCAGTGCCACCAGCAGGAGCGCTACCAGGAAGTCGGGCACGGCCAGGCCGACGTAGCCAACGAAGGAGGCCACCGCGTCGGTGAAGCCGTTGCGCCTCAGGGCGGTGTAGATGCCCAAGGGGATGGCCACCAGCCAGGCGAAGCCGAGCGTGACCAGCGCCACCACCACCGTCCACACCATGCGCTCGCCGATCATGGTCGAGACGGGCCGGTTGGCGAAGAAGGAGAAGCCGAAGTCGAGCCGCGTGACGATCCCCCACACCCAGCGGCCGTACTGCTCGACCGGCGAGCGGTCGAGTCCGAGCTGGGCGTTGATGCGCGCCACGGTCTCGGGCGAGAAGCGGGGGTCGTCCAGGTAGCGGTCGGTGAAGGAGCCGGGCTGCAACTGGATGACGAAGAAGCAGATGGCCGAGACCAGCAGCAGTGTCGGGATGAACAGCAGGATGCGCCTGGTCAGGAAGACGAGCACGCGTACCTCATCGCGGGCCGGGGGCCGGTCGGCTCGGGGCCGGTCGGATACGGGGTCGGCAAGATAGGCGCGTGCGGGGAGCGAACGCTCCCCGCACGCGAACGTGGCGTCAGCGGCGGTAGTAGAAGGGGACCGGGTTGTAGCCGGGGATCACGCCCAGGCTGTAGACGAAGTTGCCGACGTGGTCGTAGACGGCGGCGACGTTGCCGGGCTTGGCGATCATGATGACCGGTGCGTACTCGGCGTTGAGGCGCTGCCACTCGCGGTAGTTCGCAGCCCGCACCTCGGCGTCCATCTCGACGCTGCCCTGCTCGAAGATCTCGAAGATGCGGCGTTCCCAGTCGAACATGGCGTCGAAGTTGGGCGGATCGCCGGGGGTCTCGGGGTGGGTGGCGCGGTGCCAGTAGTAGAGCGCCCCGCCGGGCTGCCAGATGGGCTTGCGCAGCTCGGGATCGGGCTGGTTGCCGAGCGCCACGATGATCGCTTCGAAGTCGCCGGCCATGCCGGTGCCGAGCAGCTGCGTGGCCATGATGCCCTGCAGGTTGACCTTCACGCCGACTTGGGCGAAGTCGTTCTGGATGATGGTGGCGATGTCGGTGAAGACCGCCGAGTCGCTGCCGTAGGTGAGCGTGAACTCGAGGTCACGCCCGGGGGTGATGTTGCGCACGCCGTTGCCGGAGGTGTCGATCAGGCCGAGCGCGTCGAGCGCCGCGGCGGCAGCCTCGAGGTCGTACATGTTGAACAGGTCGGTGGTGTCTTCATAGAACGCGGCGTTGACCGGCGCGGTGGGTGTGCCGGGCAGTTCGGCCAGGCCGTTGTAGACGTCGTCGATCACGCGCCAGCGGTCGACGGCGTACTCCATCGCGCGGCGGAACTCGGCTTGCGAGAAGAGCTCGGCCAGGACCGGGTCGGCGGCGCTGAAGTTGAACGCCAGGTGCGGCGGCGAGCCGAAGAGTGCGGGCGACTCGATCACGCTGAAGCCGGCACCGGCCAGCTCGCGGCTCTTGAAGTCGGGGAACTGGACGCCGGTGATGTTGAGCTGGTCGAGGTTGCCGGCCAGGAACTGGGCCGTCTGGGCCTCGGTGCCGGGCACGATCAGGTACTCGAGGCGCTCGACGTAGGGCAGCGGCGTGCCGGCATCGTCGACCTTCCAGTAGTTCTCGTTGCGATCGAGCCGCACGAGCTGCCCGGGCACGTAGGCGCTCAGGCGGAAGGGGCCGGTGCCGACGACCTCGCTGGGCGCCACCGAGGTGGGCCAGGCGTCGTTGATGTCGGCCGGCTCGGCGCCGCCCTCGACGCTGTAGGGCAGCAGCTTGTGCTTGGGCATGATGAAGAAGCGCTGCTGCAGCAAGAAGGTGGGCGAGGGGGCCGGCAGCGTCATGCGCACGGTCAGCTCGTCCAGGGCCTCGAAGGTGACCTGACGCGGCTCACCCTCGACGGTGAAGGTGAACTGCGCGGCGTCACCGGCGCGTGCCTCGGGGTTGGTGATGATCTGCTCGTACGTGAAGACCACGTCGTCGGCGGTGAGGGGCTCGCCGTCGTGCCAGGTCACG
Source organism: Trueperaceae bacterium (assembly GCA_003567075.1). GTDB lineage: Bacteria > Deinococcota > Deinococci > Deinococcales > Trueperaceae > CSSed10-48. The sequence goes on along the minus strand of PXAU01000285.1, from coordinate 1,858 downwards.
CCCTCGCGCAGGTAGAAGGTGAAGACGGTGCCGTCCTCGCTGATGTCCCAGTCGCGCGCCAGCGCCGGGATCAGGTCGTAGGTCTCGAGATCGTACTCGACCAGGCTGTCGAACATCTGCTGCGACAGCAGCTGGCTGGGTTGGCTGATCTCGCCGTAGTAGAAGAAGCGCGGCGGGGCGTCTGGCAGCGCCAGCGTGAGGGGGCCGCCGGGCGTGCCGGGCTCGATGCCGAGGCCGGGGTAGCCGACGGTCTTGGGCTGGGCGCTGGCAACGCTCGCGAGCGCGAGCGCGAAGATGAGCGCGAACGCCAGCAACGTGAAGCCTCGGGGCTGCATCTGCATGATGACCTCCTCGGGTCGGGGTTCGTGCGTCATCATACCCAATACCTTTGTCAGACCACACCTTCAGCCTACGATTCTGAGCGAGCCTGCGCCTGTGATGCAGGAGGCTGGGCCAGCTTCGGGCAGATTCGTCTGGCACGCGTTCGGAGCCTTGAGCGTGAAAGCGCACAGGCTTGCGGGGTCTGGTCTAGAAATGGTATGCCTGGGCTATCGTCGACTGACGGCGTGGGCGCTCCAGCCCCGCCGCCGAGACCATGAGGGGGTCGTCGTGGCAGCGACCAGCGAGGGGCAACAGGCGAGCGGCCGCGGCCGTGTCGCGCGCCGGCTCGTGGGCCGCTGGCGCGTCGACAAGGCGCTGCCGACGCCGGCGTACCTCCAGTTGCACGCACGCCTGGTCGAGGTGATCGAGAACGGCGACTGGCCCGTCGGTCAGGCGCTGCCGAGCGAGCGCGACCTGGCTGCCAGCCTGGGCCTCTCGCGCATGACGGTGCGGCGCGCCTTCGAGGAGGTGGCCCGCGACGGCCTGCTGGAGCAGCGCCAAGGATCGGGCACCTACGTCCGCCCGCGCCGTCTGGAGCAGACCATCGACCGCGTCGTCGGCTTCAGCGACGAGGCGCGGCTGCTCGGCTTCGAGCCCGGCAGCCGGGTGCTGGAGGTGTCCGAGGTGGCCGCCGACCAGGACGTGGCTGCCGCGCTGGCGTGCCGCGTCGGCGCGCTGGTGCGCCGGGTCAGCCGGGTGCGCACCGCCGACGGTGAGCCGCTGGCGTTGCAGGTGGCCTACCTGCGCCCGTCGCTGCTGGATCTCGGCGCCGACGACCTGGTGCACCACCAGAGCCTCTACGCCTCGCTCGCGGAGCGTTTCGGCGTGGCGCCGCGGCGCGCCCGGCAGACGATCGGCGCGCGACTCGCCAGCCGCCACGAGCGGCGCCTGCTCGGGATCGACCGCGTCACGCCCGTGCTCGCGCTGGAGCGCATCACCTTCGACGCCGACGACGCGCCTTTCGAGTTCGTGCGCTCGGTGTACCGAGGTGACCGCTACACGCTGGCGCTCGACCTGCGCGCCCCGGAGCATCCGTGAACGGCGCCGGTCCCGACCTCGAGGCGCTGCGAGCTTCCGACCTACCGTCGCTGGCGCGGCTGTGGAACGCCAGCGGCGCGCTCGGGGCCGCGCACCCGCTCACCCAGCGCGTGCTCGAGCAGTGGTGGGCCTCCCCCGACACCGATCCCGCGCTGTGCTGGGCGGCGCGCCGCCGCGGCATCCTGCACGGCGCGCTCTTGGCGCGGGCGCCGCGGCGGCGCTGGAGCGACCCGCGCGTCGGCCACGTGAGCCTGCTGGTGGTGACCGCCGCGTCGCGCGGGCAGGGCCTCGGGGAGGCGTTGTGGCAGGCGGCCTGCGTCGGCCTGCGCGAGCGCGGGCGCAGCCTGCTGCGCCTGGGTGCCGACCCCGACCACCTGCTGCCGGGGGTGCCCGGCGTGACGGGCGCCGCCAGCTGGCGCTTCCTCTTGGCGCGCGGGGT
>PXAU01000224.1 GCA_003567075.1 Trueperaceae bacterium | reverse complement strand
CGCGGCGGCGAATGCGTGGCGCGGTGGCGAGGACGGCGTAGCCGACCGCCACCGCCCGCCGACGCCGCCACACCTCGCACGCAGCACGCGCGCGCGGCCCTCGGTCGAGCCGCGTACCGCACCCGCCCGATGCAGCTTCGTCACAGCAGCACGTAGCCAGAGGAGCACGCCTATGCCGTACCGTTTCGAGACCCTCCAAGTGCACGCCGGCTTCGAGCAGTCCGATCCCACCACGAAGAGCCGTGCCGTGCCGATCTACCAGACCACCGCCTACACCTTCGACGACGCCGACCATGCCGCCCGGCTCTTCCACCTGCAAGCGTTCGGCAACATCTACAGCCGCATCATGAACCCCACGAACGACGTGCTGGAGAAACGCGTGGCGGCGCTCGAGGGCGGCGCGATGGGGCTGGCGGTGGCCTCAGGTCACGCGGCGGAGTTCCTGGCGATCGCCACGCTCGCCGTGGCCGGCGACAACATCGTCTCGAGCCCGCACCTCTACGGCGGGACCGCCAACCTGTTCCGGGTGACGCTGCCGCGGCTCGGGATCGAGGTGCGCTTCACCGGGCCCGAGGCAACGCCCGAGCAGTTCGACGCGTTGATCGACGAGCGCACGCGGGCGGTTTACCTCGAGTCGATCCCCAACCCCTCGCTGCGCCTGCCCGACGTGAGCGCCGTCGCGGCTGCCGCCCACGCGCGCGGCGTGGCGGTGCTGGTCGACAACACCGGTGGCATGGGCGGGTACCTCTACCGTCCCATCGAGCACGGCGCCGACGTTGTCATCCACTCGGCCACCAAATGGATCAACGGCCACGGGACCGGCATCGGTGGCGTCCTGGTCGACGCTGGCACGATGGATTGGGGCAACGGCCGTTACCCGCTGTTCACCGACCCGAGCCCGTCGTACGGCGGTCTCGACTTCTGGCAGACGTTCGGTGCCGGCAGCTCCTTCGGCAACATCGCCTTCGCCATCCGCGCGCGGGTCGAGGGCCTGCGCGACCTCGGCGCCGCGCTGGCGCCGCTCAACGCCTTCTTGCACCTGCAAGGGCTGGAGACGCTGTCGCTCCGCGCCGATCGGCAGGTCGCCACCACCCAGGCGCTGGCCGAGTGGCTGTCGACGCAGCCCGGCGTCGCAACGGTCACGTACCCTGGCCTGCCGGAGCACCCCGATCACGAGCGCGCACGGCGCGAGTGGCCGCGCGGGCCCGGTGGCGTGCTCACCTTCGAGCTCGAGGGCGGGGTCGAGGCCGGCAAGCGCTGCCTGGACGCGCTGCAGCTCTGCTCGCGGCTGGTCAACCTGGGGGATGCCAAGACCAGCGCCACCCACCCCGCGAGCACCACGCACGCCCAGTTGAGCGAGGCGCAGTTGCGCGATGCCGGCGTCGCCCCCGGGCTGGTGCGGATCGCTACGGGCTTGGAGCACGTCGACGACCTGAAGGAGGACCTGGCGCAGGCCATCGCGGCGGCCACGTCCGCCTGAGCGTGCCGAAGGCACCAGGGTGGAACGCTGGTGGAACGCCGGCTCCGTAGAGTTCTCGCGTGTCCTCCGAACGCCTGCTCGGAAGCTATCTCGTGCGCGTGTCGATCGATCGGCACGAACGGCGCGTCGCCGTTCACAGCGTGCTCACCGGGGAGCGCCGGCTCTGCGCCGACTTCGCTGACCTCGCGGCCTACCTGGAGACGGCCACGAGCGAGGCGGCGCGACTCCTGACAAGGCGCGCAGACGAGTGGCAAGGTACGCCCGAGTGTCTCGATGCTGGCGACACCGGAACGGAAGGGCACGGGAGGTAGACATGCCCGCAATCACACGTCTCTCGCTCTCGCTCGTGCTCGTCGCCGTGATGGCCGTGGCCGTGGCGCAGACCACCCACGTGGTGGACATGCACATCACCCCGGTCGAGGGGCGACAGACCCCGGAGTTCTACTTCGAGCCGGTCGGCCTGCTGATCCAGCCGGGCGACACCGTGAACTTCGTCGCCTTGAGCCCGCACCACACCGCCACGGCGTATCACGCCCAGCACGTAAAGTCGCACCGCGTGCCCGACGGCGTCGAGCCGTTCTCTTCCCCGATCGTCCCGGTCGGTGAGGTGTGGAGCTACACCTTCACGATCCCCGGAACGTACGACATCTGGTGCGGACCGCACGAACACTACGGCATGGCGATGCGCATCGTCGTCGGCGAGCCCGGCGGCCCTGCCGAGGAGCCGGTGACCGACTTCAGCCCCGTCGGCGTGTACGCCCTCTCGGGCTTCGTGCTGAACGACCCGGCCCTCGCCTCGAGCGAGATCGTCGCCCGCGGCAGCGTCAGCTGGTACGACCTCGACCCCGCGTCGAAGGTGATGCCCGAGACGCCCTGACGCGACGTTCGCGACACCTTTCGTCGAAGCCTGCGGGCGCCCGGCCACGGCCGGGCGCCCGCATCACATGCGTCGCTGCCAAGCCCTCGTAGGCATGCGTCCCTGGCGTCGGGAACGGGTGCCAGGCGGTGCTATCCTGAGCGCATGGTGCACCTGTGGCAAGGGACGCGAGGTGGTCGCGGTGGCGGGCGCTTCTGACGCGTTCCGCGCCGCATCGCGGCGCCGCCTGTGCAGCCGCGGTCGTCACGGCGGTCCGAGTCGTCCCCGGGGCCCACGGTGGTGAGCGCTGCGCGGTCCACCCAGCCAGGCGAACTGGACCACGAGCAGCGTGCCGCCGGGTCGGCGCAAGAGCCGTTGCGGGTCGCGGTGCTGGCCGAGAGTTACCTGCCCTACCTGTCGGGCGTGACGGTGTCGACCGAGGCCCTCGTCCGGGGCCTCGGCGCGCGCGGGCACCGCGTCCTGCTGGTAGCGCCGCGTCCGCGCGCCGGGGCCGAGCTCGGCACCACCGGCGCCGTCGGCCCCGATCCGGAAGTGGCATGGATGCCTTCGTACCAACTGCCCCCACCCGTGCCGCCTGGTTACCGCATGCCTCTGCCGGCGACGCTCGAGCGAGTGCTGCCGCAGGCGCTGGCCTTCCGGCCGCAGGTGGTGCACGCCCAATCACCGTTCATGGCCGGGCTCTTCGCGCGTCGCATCGCGCGCAAGGCCGACGCGCCGCTGGTCTTCACCTACCACACGCGTTTCGTCGACTACCGCCATTACATGAGCGCCTTCGCCGGCGTCGCTGGCGCGGTCATGCAACGCTATCTCGACGGCTACCTGCTCAGCTGCGACGCCGTGATCGCGCCCTCGCGGGACTTGGCTGCCGAACTGCGGCAGCGCCTGGACGATTCGGCGCGGCCGCTGATCGAGTCGGTGCCCACCGGTATCGACGTCGACCGCTTGGCCCGGCTCGAAGCGAGCCCACCGCACGCTGCCCAGGGTTGGCCCGACGATGCGGTCGTGGCCGTGACCGCGGGGCGTCTGGCCCCCGAGAAGAGCGTCGAGACGGTGCTCGAGGGTTTCAGCCGGGCTTCCGCGAGGGAGCCTCGCCTGCGGTTGGTGGTGATCGGTGACGGTCCCTCCGCGCCGCGTCTGCGCGAGCGTGCCGCCTCGTCCGGCCTCGCCGACCGCGTGGCGTTCCTGGGGCAGCTACCGCGCCTCGAGGCCCTCGCCGTGATCAAGGGGTGCGACGTCTTCCTGTTCGCTTCGCAGACAGAGACGCAAGGCTTGGTGCTGGTGGAGTCGTTGGCCTGCGGCGTTCCGGTGGTGGCCGTGGCTGCCCCCGGCGTCCGCGACTCGGTCACCGACGGCGTCGACGGTCGCATCGTCGCGGCCGAGCCGAAGCAGGAGCGCGCGTCGGCCATCGCGGATGCGCTCGTCGAGCTGGCGCGCGATGCGCGGGCGCGAGCTTCGATGGCGCGCGCTGCCGTGGCGGGAGCGGACCGCCACTCCGTCGCGGAGCGCTTGGCGCAGGTCGAAGCCGTCTACCGCGCCGCGATCGAGATGCGCTCGGAGCGGGCCACACCGTAGGCTGCGGGCCATGGGAACCAGCGCGAACGCCTGCTTCGGACTCCTGCACCCGGGCGCCATGGGCGCCACCGTCGGCGCCACGCTGCGCGCCGGCGGGGTCGACGTCGTGTGGGCCTCGGGCGGTCGCAGCGGCGCCACCCTCGAGCGCGCCGCAGGCGCGGGCCTGCGCGACGTGGGCGACCTCCACGCCCTCGTGGCGGCGGCTGACACCATCGTCAGCGTGTGCCCGCCGCACGCTGCCGAAGCGCTGGTCGAGTCGGTCGTGGCGCTCCGGTTCCGCGGGTGGTACGTCGACGCCAACGCGGTTGCCCCGGCACGCGCGCTGGCGCTGCGCGACCGCATCGAGGGCGCCGGCGGGCGCTTCGTCGACGGCGGCATCGTCGGACCACCAGCCGTGCGTTCGGGCACCACCTGGCTGCACCTGTCGGGCCCGGGCGCGTCGGCGCTGGCGGATGCCTTCGCTGCCGGCCCGCTGGCCGTGAGCGTCGTCAGCGAGCGCGTCGGCGACGCCTCGGCGCTCAAGATGTGCTACGCCGCCTTCACGAAGGGCAGCACCGCGCTCTTGGCCGCGCAGCTAGCCACCGCCCGCAGCTTGGGCGTGCAGGCGGCGCTCGAGGCCCAGTGGGAACGCGACGAGCCCGGTTCGGCCGAGCGCGCCGAGGCTCGGCTGCGGCGCGTGACCGCCAAGGCGTGGCGTT
>PXAU01000054.1 GCA_003567075.1 Trueperaceae bacterium | reverse complement strand
GGCGTTGGTGGTGAGGGTGATGAGGAGGAGGGTGGTGAGGAGGGTGGTGGGGAGGGTGAGGGTGCGTGGGGTGGTGGGTGTCATGTCATCCCTCCTCGTTCGCGGCGTTGCGGCCGGCGATACGACCGAACGTCACCGCCACGTTGAGCGCTGCGCCGCTCCCGGGGTAGAGCTCGCCCACCGCGCCGCCCGCCACCGTCCCGGCGGCGTAGAGGCGGCCGATCGGCTCTCCGAACACGTTCAGGACGCGCGCCTCGGGGTCGATCCGGGCGCCGCCGGCGGTGTCGTAGAGGGTCACGACCTGCTCGAAGGCGTAGAACGGCCCCTCCTCGATCGGCTCGAACGCCGTCTCGCGCTCGAAGTCCGGGTCTTCTTCCGCTTCGGCGTGCTGGTTCCAGCGTTCGACGGTCCGCTCGAGTCGATCGGCGGGCACGCCCATCGCCTCGGCGAGCTCGGCGAGCGAGTCCGCTCGCAAGACCAGCCCCGCCTCGACCTCTTCGTCGAGCGAGCGTGAGAGGGTCGGCGCGATCGGCGCCTGCTGCTCGCGGATGCGCTCGTCGAACACCGCGTAGGCGCGGGCTTCGGGCTGTGCGGCAAGGTGATTGGCGCGCCAGTCGTAGAAGGCGTACTCATCGACGTAGCGCTCGCCGCGCAGATTCACCATGATGCCGATCATCGGCCCGGCCACCGCCCGGTCCATCTCCGGAGGACGGAACCCGGGTGTCCGCGAGAGCGCCGTCATCGTCGCGCCTGCGGCCCCGATCGCGAAGGCCATGCGCTGGCCGTCACCGGTCATGCCGGGCGGCGTCAGCGACTCCGATCGATGCCCGTGGCGCGTGTACGTCGCGAGCATCGCCTCGTCGTGGCTGAAGCCGCCGCTGGCGAGCACGACGCCGCGATGCGCCCGGATGTACTCGTCTTGGCCGTCGACCTGGGCGCGAACGCCGATGACCGACCCGTCGTCGTCGATCACCAGGCGCTCTGCCGTCGCCCCGTAGAGCACGTCGATGCCCCGGTCCTCGACGGCGTCGGCGAGGACGCGGAAGAACGCCACGCCCTGGTCGTAGTCGCCGTAGCGGATCTGGTGCGAGCGTCCGACCGGTTCGCGTCCGAGCTTCCGCTCGGGGCCCGACGCGTACGGCGGGTTGGGGAACTCGCCACCGAGCCCCACGAGCCACTCGACGCTCTCCGCCGACTCGTCAGCGGCGACCCGCACCACGTCGGCGTCGTTCATGGTTCCGCCGGTTGCGATCCAGCTCTCGTACATGCCGTCGGCGGTGTCGTCGATACCCTCGCGCTCCTGGATCGAGGTGGCTGCCGCGTAGATGAAGCCGCCGCTGTTGATGGTCGTGCCGCCCCCGACCTCGCGCTTCTCGAGGACGAGGACGTCTGCTCCGGCCTCGTACGCCGCGAGTGCGGCCGTCGCTCCGGCGCCGCCGTAGCCGATCACCAGCACGTCGGTCTCGCGCTGCCACTCGTCGACATCGTCTCGGCCGAGCGCCCGGGCGGCGAGCGGCAGGCTGCCGAGCGCCGCCGCCGCCACGCCCACGCCACCGAGCTTGAGGAAGCCTCGTCGCGACAGACCGCTGCGCTCGTCGTCGTTGCGCCTTCGTGCCATGGGTATCTCCTTCGTCGAGCTGCGCGCTTGATCGAATCAGCCCGCGTCAGACGCGCGTGTTTGTGAGGACCTCAGGAGGCGGGCCGTCAGTGGTCGGGGCGCGACACCTCGCGCACGACCTCGGCCGCCCGTTGGTCGTCGGCCTTCAGCGCGATGTCGGCCTGGGCGACGATCCCGACGAGGTGGTCGCGGTCGTCGACGACCGCGAGCCTGCGCACCTGGTGCGATTCCATCAACTGGATCGCGTCCTCGATCGGCGTGTCGCGGGTGACCGTGGTGACCGGCTGCGACATGCAGTCCGCCGCCGTCGCTTCCATGGGGTTGCGGCCCGCCGCGACCATGCGGACGACGATGTCGCGGTCCGTGACGACGCCCAGCAGCTGCGTCGAGTCGCTCGCTTCGGTCACTGGGATGAGGCCACAATCGCAGTCCTGCATGAGCTTCGCGACCTGCTGCAGGTTCGTCGTCGGCTCGCAGCGCGCCGGGTCGCTCGTCATGACCTGGCCTACGTGCATACGTCCCTCCTATCCACCGGCAGATGATATGAGGATTGACGATTCAGGTATTCCGGCACGTCGTTCACCTGACCCGCCCCCAATTCGCAGCGATGGGAACGGCTTGAGCGACCACCTGACCGACGCGCAATGTCGCGTGGATTACATTAGCTGATGACGGATGTGCGGGATGACCGCACGAATCACCCGGGTCACCCGGAGCGCTTCGAACGCTCGGGTCACCCGAAGCACCCGGGTCGCTCGGATCGCTCCGATCGCTCGGATCGCTCCGATCGCTCGGATCACACCAACCGGCGCCGCACGCTCGAGCTGAGCGTGTCGACCACGATAATGACCACCACGATGACGATCATGATCATCGAGATCTCGTCCCAGCGCCGGAACTGCAGCCGCTGGATGAGCGGCGCACCGATGCCGCCGGCGCCCACGAGGCCGAGGATCGAGGCGGCGCGCAGGTTGATCTCGAAGCGGTAGAGCAGGTAACTCGCGAACTCCGGCAGCACCTGCGGCACCACCGAGTAGAAGAACACGTGCAGGTCGTTGCCGCCCGCGGCTCGGATGGCTTCGCTGGGGCCAGGGTCGATGCCCTCGACCACGTCGGAGAAGATCTTGCCCAGGAAGCCGATGGAGTTGATGCCCATCGCCAGGATGCCCGCCACCGGCCCTGGGCCCATGGCGGCGACGAAGATGATCGCGAAGAGGATCTCGGGGAACGTGCGCACGCCCACCAGGAAGGTCTTGCCGGGGAAAGCGAGCAGGCGGCTCCCCAAGAGGTTGTTGGCGGCCAGGAAGGCCATCGGGAAGGCCAGCAGCCCGCCGATGGCGGTGCCGATCACCGCCATGAAGAGCGTCTCGAGCATCGCCCGCGAGGCCAACTCGAACACGCCCCACTCCGGGTTGACGAAGCCGCGCAGGAGGGGAAGGGCGTTGCGCTCGAGGCCCGTCTGCACCCGTGACCAGGAGGGGAGGTTCATGGTCAGCAGGAAGAACACGGCGAGCGCGACCATCGCCAGGACGACGGCGACGAGCAACCATTGGGTGCGGCGCACGTTCGCGGGGGCGGCGGGGATCAGGCCGAGATCGGGTTTCGCTCGGGGCATAGGGACCTCAGATGAGGCGCGAGCGCGCCCACACGGAGAGCTGATCGATGGCCAGGACGACGAAGAAGACGACGATGATGAGCGCGCCGAGTCCGCCGTAGTCGAAGAAGGAGAGGTAGCGGTTGAGCAGGTTGCCGATGCCGCCGGCGCCGACCAGGCCGATCACCACCGAGGCGCGGACGTTGATCTCGAAGATGTAGAGCACATAGGAGGTGAGGGTGGCGGAGATCTGCGGCAGCACGCCGTAGACGATCATCCGGTTGCGCCCGGCGCCAACCGCCTGGATCGCTTCGAGCGGGCCAGGATCGACGGATTCGACCGTCTCGGAGGCGAGTTTGGCCAGCACCGCCATGGTGAAGATGGTGAGCGCGACGACGCCCGGTAGCGGCCCGGGCGCCAGGATCGGCGCCAGGATGGCGGCGTAGAGCAGGTCCGGGATGCTCCGCAGCACCGTCAGGATGGAGCGCGCCACCCACATCACGGGGCCGTTGACGGTGGTGTTGCGCGATGCCAGGAAGATGATCGGCAACCCCAGCAACGTGCCGAAGATGGTCGCCAGGTAGGCGATCTGCAGCGTCTCGATGAGCGGTGCCCAGATCTGCGGCAGGGCGGTCCAGTCGGGCGCCAGACGTCCAAAGAAGCGCACGAAGTCGACCGCACCGCGCGAGATGCCATCGAGGCTGAAGCCCGTCTGTCGCACCGAGACCACGAACAGGGCGGCGATCACCGCCCAGGTGCTCCAGTTCAGCAGCCGTACGGCGTAGGTGGGACGTAGCGGGGTGGCGCTGTCGGTGACGGGGTCAGGTACGGCCACGGAGGTCGCGTTCCTCGTCGATCGGTCGGCCGTAGATGGCCTCGAACACCTCGTCGGTGGCGTCCTCGGCGCTGCCGTCGTAGACGACGAGGCCGTCGCGCATGCCGATGATGCGGTCGGCGTACTCGCGCGCCATGTCGATGAAGTGGAGGTTGACGATGGTGGTGATGGCGTCCTCGCGCGCGATGCGCTTCAGGTCGCGCAGCACCGCGTGCGAGGTGGGCGGGTCGAGACTCGCGACGGGCTCGTCGGCCAGCATCACCGAGGGCTCCTGCGCCAGCGCCCGCGCGATGCCCACGCGCTGCTGCTGGCCACCGGAGAGCGCGTCGGCGCGCACGAAGGCCTTCTCGGGGATGCCCACGCGCCGCAGGCAGTCATGCGCCAGCGCCACGTCGCTCTTCGGGAACACGCCGAGCACGCCGCGCAGCGGGTGCACCGCGCCCAGCCGCCCAGCCAGCACGTTGCGGAGCACCGACGAGCGCTTGACCAGGTTGAAGGTCTGGAAGATCATCCCGACGCCCGAGCGCAACCGCCGCAGGTCCTTGCCGGTGGCGCGGGTGACGGATCGGCCCTCGATGGCGACGTCGCCGC
>PXAU01000266.1 GCA_003567075.1 Trueperaceae bacterium | reverse complement strand
CGCGAGGCCGCTTCGTGCAATAGGATGGGGCGTACCGGCCTGGGCGCATCCACGCTCTGGCCTGGAACGCACGTAGTCAGAGGAGGATCATGAGACGAGTCCTACTGTTCATCGCCGCAGCGGCGTTCGCCTTCGGCGGCGCCCACGCCTTCACGCTCACCATCGCCGCCACGTCGGACGCAGTGAGCTTGAGTCCACACGACACCAACGACCAGCCCTCCGCGCGCGTGATGCGCCAGATCTACGACACGCTCCTCGTGCAGAACGAGGAACTCGACCTCGAGCCCGGCCTGGCCGAGAGCTGGACGCAGATCGACGAGCTCACCTGGGATTTCGCCATCCGTCCGGGTGTCGTGTTCCACAACGGTGATCCGCTCACGGCGAGCGACGTGGCCTTCACCCTCAACCGGCTGCGCAATCCCGAGGTCGCCGCGCCCGGCGCCTTCATCCTCGGCTTCGTCGACACCATCGAAGCGGTCGACGACATGACCGTGCGCATCACCACGCAGAATCCCTTCACGCCGCTGCTGTCGCACGTGGCGCACACCGCCACGTCGATCCTCAACGAGCGCGCCGTCACGGAAGCCGGTGAGGACTACGGCACCGCCGTCGTGGTCGGCACGGGCCCCTTCAAGTTCGTCGAGTGGCAGATCGCCTCGCAGATCATCCTCGAGCGCAACGACGACTGGTGGGGTGGCGAGGTGCTGCCCGAGCGCGTGGTCTTCCGCCCGATCGCCGAGGGCACGGTCCGCGCCATCGAGCTCGAGGCCGGCGCCGTCGACATCGCCTACGGGCTCGAGCCGCGCGACGCCATGCGGGCGCGCGCGAACCCCGACCTCGTGATGGCCGAAGTGCAGACGCTGGCCACGAGCTACGTCGGCTTCAACGCCCAGAAGGCCCCGTTTGACGACGTGCGCGTGCGTCAAGCCATCAACTTCGCGGTCGACGTCGAACCGATGATCGACGCCATCCTCGAGGGCTTCGGTGGTGTCGCCACGAGCCCCATCTCGGACATGGTGTTCGGCGCCAACACCGACCTCGAGCCGTACACGTACGATCCCGAGCAGGCGCGCCAGCTGCTGGCCGAGGCTGGCGTCGGTGACGGGTTCTCGACCACGTTGTGGACGAACGACAACCCGATCCGCATCCAGATCGCCGAGATCATGCAGGCGCAGCTCGGCGAGGTGGGCATCGACGTCGAGATCCAGGTGCTCGAGTGGTCGACCTACCTGGAGGACACCGCTGCCGGCGCGCACGACATGTTCATCCTCGGTTGGGTGACGGTCACGGGCGACGCCGACTACGGCCTGTACGCGCTGTTCCACAGCAGCCAGTTCGGCTCGGCCGGCAACCGTACCTTCTGGTCGAGCGATCGCGTCGACGAGCTGCTCGACCTGGGCCGCTCGGAAGCCGACCTGGACCTCCGCGAGGCCTACTACCTCGAGGCGCAGGAGATCATCGCCGAGGAAGCGCCCTGGGTGTTCCTGTACACGCAGATCGAGGCCAACTCCATGCAATCGAACGTGAGTGGCTTCGTGCCCCACCCGGCGGGCCACCACCGCCTGTACAACGTCAGCAAGAACTGACGCTCTAGCGTCCGCGGTGTCGCCGCGCTCGGAGCCAACGAGCGCGGCGACGCCCGCCGCCGAGACCACGCGGGTGGTACCGGTTCAGGCCGGCCCCACCCGAGCGTCGCCGCTCGCTCCCCGTACGCGCGGGTGCCACCAGGACGATTTCCGCCTTGCTCAAATATATCTTCCGACGCATCATCCTGCTGATCCCGATCCTGCTCGGGGTCACCGTCATCGTCTTCGGGATCATGTTCATGACGCCCGGCGACGCCGCCATCCTGATGTTGGGCGAGAACGCGCCCCCGGCCGAGCTCGAGGCCCTGCGCGAGCGTCTCGGCCTGAACGAGCCGGCCTACGTCCAGTACGGCATGTGGTTGGGGCGCGTGGTCCAGCTCGATTTCGGTCGCTCCATCCGCTCGGGCCGGCCGGTGACGACGGAGATCGTCGCGCGCTTGCCGGCGACCATCGAACTGGCCCTCTTGGCGACGCTGCTCTCGATCGTCATAGGCGTGCCGCTCGGGGTGCTCTCGGCCACGCGCCCGAACACCGCCGTCGACCACGCGGCCACCGTCGCGGCGTTCGGCGGCCTGGCGATGCCCGTCTTCTGGCAGGGGCTGGTGCTGATCTTGCTGTTCGCTGTCGTGCTCGGCTGGCTGCCACCGTCCGGGCGGCTCGGCGGCTGGCAGTACTACGTCCTACCGACGATCACCCTAGGCACCAGCGCGATCGCCGCCATCACCCGCATGACGCGCGCCACCATGCTCGAGACGCTGAGCCAGGACTACGTGCGCACCGCCCGCTCGAAGGGCGTGCACCCGCGCTCGATGATCTACCGGCACGCGCTGCGCAACGCCATGATCCCGATCGTGACCGTGATCGGCCTCCAGTTCGGGGCGCTGCTGTCGGGTGCCGTGCTCACGGAGACGATCTTCTCCTGGCCCGGTATCGGGCGCCTGGCGATCGACTCCATCCGTTCCAAGGACTTCCCGACCGTCCAGGGCGTGGTGATGGTGTTCGCCCTGCTGTATGCCGTGGTCAACCTGTTCACCGACGTGCTCTACGCCTACCTCGATCCGCGCCTGAAGACGCGCTACAGCTGACGTGGCGACCACCGACGTCACCCCCACCCGGCGTCGCGCCGTTGGTGCGCGTTCGCTGTGGAGCATCCTGCGCTCCAGCCCGCGCATGGCGATCGGCGGCGTGGTGCTTGCCGTCATCGTGTTCGCCGCGGTGTTCGCCGACGCCATCAGCCCCTACCCGCCCAACCAGCAGAACCTCCGCGTGCGCCTGCAGCCCCCTAGCGGCGAGCACATCCTCGGCACCGACCACTTCGGTCGCGACGTCTTCTCGCGCATCATCCACGGCGGCCGCGTATCGTTGCAGGTGGGCTTCATCGCGGTCGGCATCGCGCTGGCCGTCGGCGGATTGATGGGCCTCGTGGCCGCCTTCTACGGGCGCTGGGTCGACACGGCCGTCTCGTACCTGGTGGACGTGCTCTTGGCGCTGCCCGGCTTCCTGCTGGCGCTCGCCATCGTCGCCGCCTTGGGACCGAGTCTCGTGAACTTGATGATCGCCGTGGGCATCGCCTACGTGCCGCAGTTCGCGCGGATCACCCGCAGCGCCGTGCTGACCGTCATCGAGATGGATTACGTCACCGCCGCGCAGGCCGCGGGCTCGCGCGACAACCGGATCATGTTCAAGCACGTGGTGCCCAACTCGCTCAGCCCGGTGATCGTGCAGGTGACGCTCGCGCTTGCGGGTGCCATCCTCTCGGCGGCGGGCCTGTCCTTCCTCGGGCTCGGCGCGCAGCCGCCCACGGCGGAGTGGGGCAGCATGCTCAACAGCGCCAGGCCCTACATCCGCGACGCCCACTGGGCCGTCACGTATCCGGGCATCGCGATCGTGGTGACCGTGCTGGCGCTCAACATGGTCGGCGACGGCCTGCGCGACGCGCTCGACCCGCGCCGCACCGACTGAGGGCGGCGCGGACTCAGCGCGTCGGCGCCAGCGCCGCCCCTTCCGTCTCCAGGAAGCGCGTCAAGAGCGCGACGGCGGCCTCGAGGTCGCGTTTACTCAGCATCTCCGTGACCGTGTGCACGTAGCGCGAGGGGTTCGAGAGGGTGATGCTGGCCACGCCCGCGCGGCTGCGCTGGATGGCGCCGCCGTCGGTGCCGCCGCGGGGCAGCACCTCGAACTGGTGCGGGATGTCGTTGGCCTGCGCGAGGTCCGCCATCGCGTCGACCAGCCAGCCGTGGCTGACCATCGAGCTGTCGCTCACCTTGATGCCGACGCCCTCCCCGAGTCGCGTCACGGCCTGGTGCGGCTTGCTGCCCGGCGTGTCCACCGCGAGGGTGGTGTCGAGCGCCACGCCCACGTCGGGCTCGAGCGCGAAGGCGCTGGTGATGGCGCCGCGCAGACCGACCTCTTCCTGCACGCTGAACACGCCCAGCACGTGCGCGGCCGGCGCCTGCAGGCGCCTGAGCGTTTCCAGCAGCACCCAGCAGCCGCTGCGGTCGTCGAGCGCCTTGCCCACCACGACCTCGCCCAAGTCGACGAAGGGCTGATGCAGGGTGACCATGTCACCGATCCGGACCTCGGCCTTCACCGTCTCGGCGCTCACCCCCAGGTCGACCACGAAGTCGCTCAGCTCGGGGATCTTCGTGCGCTCTTCGGCGCTGGCGATGTGCACCGGCTTCACGCCCGGGTTGAGCACCCCGAGCCGCGGCTCGCCGTTGCGGGCGTGCACCATCACCAGCCGCGCGAACAGGTTGCGCACGTCGAAGCCGCCCAAGTTCTGCACCCGCAGGAAGCCACGCTCGTCGATGTGCCGAACGACGAAGCCGATCTCGTCCATGTGGGCGCTGATCATCACCACGGGCGCGCCCTTGGGCGCACCCTTGGGTGCACCCTCGGGCCCACCGGCGTCGACGATCAGGTTGCCCATGGCGTCGATGCGGGCGCGCTCGCCCAGCGGCCCGAGCTCACGCCGGATCAGGTCGCGCACCGCGTCCTCGCGACCGGGGACGCCGGGGGCTTCGGAGAGACGCCGAAGGAGGTCGTAGTCGTGGTCCATGCGTGAATCTACCACCGCCTGGCGGGT
>PXAU01000411.1 GCA_003567075.1 Trueperaceae bacterium | reverse complement strand
TGGCTGGTGCCGCTGCCGTGCTCGGGGTGATGCGCGTGGTCGGCCGCCTGCGCTCACCGCGCCGCGTGATCGCGATCGTGCCCGCGACGGAGAACGTCATCGATGCCCACGGGTACCGACCCTCCGACGTCCTGCGCGCCAGCGACGGCACGACGATCGAGGTGATCTCGACCGACGCCGAGGGCCGCCTCCTGCTGGCGGACGCGCTGCTCTACGCGAAGCGCTTCCAGCCCCGGGCCGTGGTCGACGTCGCGACGCTGACCGGCGCCGTGGACGTCGCGCTGGGCGGTGAGGCCGCCGGCCTGTTCGCCAACGACGACAGCCTAGCTGCCGCGCTCATGACCGCCGCGCAGCGCGCGGCAGAGCGCCTGTGGCGCCTGCCGCTGTGGCCCGGCTACGCGCGCGCCCTCGAGAGCGACGTCGCCGACGTCAAGAACTCGTCTGGCAAGCGCTCCGGCGGCGCGTGCGTTGCGGCTGGCTTCCTCGAGCGTTTCACCGCCTACCCGTGGGCGCACCTCGACATCGCGGGCGTCTGCGACGTCGACGCCACCGACGGCTACCGCGTCAAGGGCCCGACCGGCTTCGGCGTGAGGCTCCTGGCCTCGTGGGTGACGCGGGCGTGAGCCTGCGCACGTGCCTGCGGGCCCATGCGCCAGTCGCGTCGTGAGGCCTGGCCAGACGCTGAACGCCGAGGCCGCTTCTAGCCTCATCCGACCGCGATACCTCGAGGAGCGATGGTCCCCGCCGACGACAACGTAGGAGCATCGAAACGCCTACCGCTCGAGACGCGGCTGGCGTTCGGCGGCATCCTGGCGGTACTCGCGCTGGCGTCGACGAACATGACCGTGATCGGCACCGCGCTGCCGCGGGTCATCGCCGAACTCGAGGGTTTCGAGCTCTACGCGTGGGCCTTCACCGCTTTCACGCTCACGTCGACCGTGTCGCTGCCCGTGTTCGGTCGGCTGGGCGACCGGTACGGGCGCAAGCCGATGCTGCTGATCGGGATCGTGGTGTTCACCCTCGCGTCGATCGCCGCCGGCTTCTCCCAGACCATGCTGCAGCTCGTGGCGCTGCGCGGCCTCCAGGGGATCGGCGGCGGCGCCCTCATGGCGATGACCTGGGCGGTCCTGGGCGACCTGTTCACGCCGCGCGAGCGCGGCGCGTACCAAGGCATCCCCTCCGGGGTCTTCGGGGTCTCCTCGGTGATCGGGCCGCTGATCGGTGGCTTGATCACGGATACCCTCGGCTGGCGTTGGGTCTTCTTCATCGTGGTGCCCTTCGCGTTCGCCTCGTTCGAGTTGGTTCGACGCTTCGTACCGAGCGGCGCCACCAGCGAAGAGGGCCGGATCGACGTCGCCGGCGCACTCCTGCTCGTGCTCGCGGTGGCGCCGTTGCTGCTCGCGCTGAGCCTCGGCGGCGCGAGTCACGGCTGGGCCTCGCCGACGGTCGTCGCGCTGCTCGCAGCGTCACTGGCTCTGGGCATCGTCCTGTTCGCGCACGAACGGCGTGCGTCGAGCCCGATCGTGCCGCTCGATCTCTACCGCGACCCGATCGTGCGGCTCACCAGCCTCGGTAGCCTGCTGTTGGGCGCCGGCCTCTTCGCCTCCGTCTTCTACCTGCCGCTCTACGTCCAGGGAGCCTTGGGAGGCAGCGCGTCAGCCTCCGGTTTGGTGTTGTCGCCGTTGATGCTCGGGTTCGTCACGACCACCTCCTTGAGCGGCTGGTACGCCTCTCGTACGGGACGCTACTGGGGCTGGCTGGTCGCCAGCGCGATGGTCACCACGCTCGGGTTCGCAGGCGCCGCCACGCTCAGTACCACGACCCCAGCCCCGTTGGTGGTGATGATCAGCATCACCATCGGCTCGGGCCTGGGCCCGCTGATGTCGCTGTTCGTCGTGGTGGCCCAGGCGGCGGTGCCAGGAGGGCAGCTCGGGACCGTCACCAGCGCGAACCAGTTCGCCCGGCAGATGGGCGGCACCATCGGCGTGGCAGCCTTCGGCGCGGTGATCGCCGCACGGCTGCGGAGCGGCCTCGGCGACCTGCCGGGTGCACATGTCCTGAGCCCCGAGGCCCAGGCCCTGGTGACCTCACCCAACACCCTCACCGACCCCGCCCGGTTGGCGCGCGCACACGAACTCGTGACCCGCGAACTCGGAGCAGGCTCGGTCGCCACCGTGATTGGGGCCGCGCGCGACGCCTTGGCGAGCGGGCTCGCCTGGTCGTTCGCGCTCAGCGCGCTGCTCGCGGCGCTGGCGCTGCTCGTTACCTGGCGCTTGCCGCGCGCGACGCTCCCCGACACCCCCGTCGGCGGCGGCACGCAGGACGCGCTGGGTCCGCCGCCAGCTTCGGCCGACCCCGATCTCGAGGCAGCCCCGACGCGACGCGCGATCAGTTGACCCGCCGCGGGACCACCCGCGGTCGACCGCGCTCGAACACGAGGTCCGCGAGCGAGCCTGGGCGCGCCCCCTCGAGTCCGTGCTCGGCGGGCACCTCGTACGCTCGACGCGTGACGGTGGAGTGCCACACCTGGAGGCGCTCGGTGGCGACCTCGCAGCGCACCGGCACGCGGGCCGCCGGGGGGCTGTCGGGGACCGCGGCGGACGACCCAGGCGGCGCCCATGGAGGCGCAACCGGCGCCTCAGTGTCCGGGACGTAGGGTGGCGCGCGGCGCGGACCGAGTCGACGGCCGACGCGCCGCGCCAGGTCGGCCCAGCGACGTGCGCTGCGCCGCCAGGCGGCGCGACCGGCCGCGGTCCAGGGCCGGTCGCGTAGCGCCCGGAGGACGATGACGCCCGCCGCTCCCGCAGCCAGCAGAGCCAGCAGGGGGCCGGCGCCAGCGGCGCCGGCGGCAGCGGCAGCGAGGACGCCGGCGAACATCGCGATCAACCAGGGTGGTACGGCCTGCACGAACGTACGCTACATCATCGCCAGCCTGGCTCTCGACCTGAACGGCATCGTGGTGTTCAGGTCGGCCGTCTCCTGCGCGAGGCGGCCGCGTGTACTGCAGCCTTGGGCGCCGCCCGCTCCCGGACGGGCGCCTTGGGCGGCACCACGAGCGCGCTGGGGTATCGTCAGCGCATGCGGAGCCGATCGAGCGGCGGTCTCGCCAAGCCCGACCACGTCTTGACGTCGAGCGCCGGCGAGGGCGCGACCCGTTCCGCTCGCGACATCGTGGACGGTGAACGCCAGCCCAGGCCAGGGCACGCACGATCATGAGTGACGTCGAGGTCCGGGCCGTCACCTCACGGCGCGACCGAGGACGCTTCATCGAGTTCCCGTACCGCTTCTACCGCAACGATCCGCACTGGGTCGCCCCGCTGCGCATCAGCGAGCGCGAGCGCTTCGACTCGCGGAAGCACCCCTTCTTCCAGCACGCCCGCATCCAGCCCTTCCTCGCCTGGCGCGATGGTGCGGTGGTCGGACGCGTCGCCGGCATCGACGACGACCACCACAACGAGGTGCACGGGGACAACCTCGCATTCTTCGGCTTCTTCGAGGCCGTCGACGGTGCGGTCGCCGCGGCGCTGCTCGCGAGCGTCGAAGCGTGGGCGCGTGACCTCGGGCGCTCGGCGCTGCGCGGTCCCGCCAACCCGTCCATGAACGACGGCTCGGGCTTCCAGATCGACGCCTTCGACACCAGCCCGTACGTGATGATGCCGTACAACCCGCCCGCGTACCCGAGCTACGTCGAGGCGGCTGGCTACGTCAAGGTCAAGGACCTCTACGCCTGGCTGTTCAACGACGCGCCTGACCTCGGGGCACGCATCCTACGCCTCGCCGAGCGCGTCGAGCGCCGCTACAAGCCGAGTGTCCGCGCGCTCGACGTGAAGCGCTTCGACCACGAGGTGCTGCTCCTCAAGCGCATCTACGCCGAGGCGTGGGAGCACAACTGGGGGTTCGTGCCCTACACCGAGGCGGAGTTCGATCACCTCGCGGCCGAACTGAAGCTCATCATCGATCCCGAGATCAACCTGTTCATCGAGCTCGACGGCGAGGTCGCCGGGGTCGCCATCAACCTGCCCGACATCAACCAGGTGCTCAAGCGGATCCGCGGGCGGTTGCTGCCGTTCGGCATCGTCACGCTCCTCAACCGCAAGCGCCACATCGACCGGACCCGTCTCCCCATCCTGGGCATCCTCCCCCAGTACCGCATGAAGGGCCTCGAGCTGGTGCTGATCAAGGAGAGCCTGATGCGCTGGAAGGCACGCGGCTACACGAGCTGCGAGTGCTCGTGGGTGCTGGAGGACAACGAACCGATGAACGCCGGCATTCGCGCGACCGGCGGCGTCCTCTACAAGACCTATCGCCTGTACCAGAAGGCCCTGTAGGCCGGTTCGACGCCGCCGCGAACCGACTCGGTGCGGGACGCACGCCCGGGATAGCCGTGCTATCTTTGCCCGAACGACGTCTAGCCCGCACCAGGAGGCTCCGCTCTGACCCGCTCCCTCGATTCCACTAGCGTCGCGCCCGCCGAGATGGCCGTGGGCCTCGACGGCGAACTCGGCGACGGCTGCCGAGACGTGTTCGCGAAGGCGTACGCCTTCACCCGCGCGGACGAGATGAGCGCGGCCGGCCTGCACCCGTACTTCCGCCCGATCGCGGCGCAAGACGGTGGCTACGTCACCGTGAACGGGCGCCAGATGGTCATCACGGGCTCGAACGACTACCTCGGCCTGA
>PXAU01000052.1 GCA_003567075.1 Trueperaceae bacterium | reverse complement strand
GCCGAGGGCGGCGTCCTCGCCGTCCTGGCGGGTACCGAACGGCCCTTGAGCGGTCGCGAGGTGGCGCGCATCGGTGGGCAGCCGAGGAGTACCGTCGCTCGTGTGCTCCGGCGGCTCGTCGAGCACGGGGTGGTCGAAGCCCGCGAGGCCGGCGCCGGCGCGACGCTGCTGTACCTTCTGAACCGCGAGCACCTCGCCAGCGAGCCCCTCGAGGTGCTGATCACGCTGCGGCGGCGCCTGATCGAACGCATCCGGGGTGAACTCGCGACGTGGTCGCTCCGGCCGTGCCACGCCTCGCTCTTCGGCTCCGCGGCACGCGGGGATGGCGACACCCGGAGCGACATCGACCTCTTCCTGGTGCGTCCCATGGATGTGCCGGCCGACGATCCCAGATGGCGCGAACAGCTCGACGGCCTAGCGACCCGCATCGAGAGGTGGACCGGCAATCGTGCCAGCCTCGCTGACGTCTCCTTGGACGACGTGGCCCGACTGGCACGCGAGCGGTCGCCCGTGGTCGGGGAGCTCGTGCGCGAGGCCATCCCCCTGCAGGGTCCTCCCGCGCACGAGATTCTCGCTGGCGCCATCCCATGAGCTCGCGCCGTGGGACGCGCACGCAGCCATGTGGTCTCCAGGAAGCTCGCACCCGTCTCGCCTCGGCGGAGAAGTTCCTCGACGTGGCGCGCCTCATCGACGGCGAACCCGAAGCGGCGTTCTGGAGCGTCGCGGCCACGCTGGCCGTACTGGCAGGCATCGCCGCATCCGACGCGGCCTGCTGTAGCCGGCACGATTCGGCGAGGCGGGCCGCCCACGCGCGGGCCTCCTCGCGCGAGGGGACCTCGATGATCGAGAACCCGCCGACCCGGGCGTCCCGTACGCCGAGTCGACATACTGCGGGCATGAAGGTCGCGATCTCCATCCCTGACGACGTGTTCGAGGATGCCGAGCGGCTGGCACGGCGGCTTGGCATCTCTCGCAGCCTGCTCTACAGCAGGGCTTTGCGCGACTTCGTGGCCCGGTACGAGCCGGACCACGTCACGGCGGCCCTGGACGTGGTCGTCGCGGTCGAGCCCGAGGGTGACGCGTTCACGACGCGGGCCGGGCGGAGGATGCTCGAACGAGACCCGTAGTGACCATGCCGGGCGAAACGTGGTGGGCGGACCTCTCGGAGCCGACCGGATCGGAGCCGGGGCTCTGGCGCGCCGTCGCCGTTGTCCAGTGCGACGCCTTCAACCGCAGCCGGATCGCCACGGTCGTCTGCGTGGCCATCATGTGCAACCTTCGTTGGGCCGACGCCCCTGGGAACGTCCTGCTCGAGGCAGCCACGACGGGACTGACCAAGGGCTCCGTCGCCAACGTGTCGAAGGTCGTCGCGCTCGACCACGACGCGCTCACCGACCGTGTCGGGAGGCTGCCGGAACGGACTCTGGGGTTGATCCTCAGCGGGATCGCGGTCGTGCTGGGTCGCTGACGCGGTGGGCGGGGCCGGCGGGTCGGCAGGTCGGTGTCGGCGAGTGGGGTCGGCGGCTGGGTCCTTGGCGGCCGGTGTCGCGTGGGCGTATGGGCTCGTGCCGGGGTTGGCACGGGATGGGATGCGTCGTGGTGAGGAGGGGCGCGACCGGCCGGGTAGGTTCGTGGGCAGCCTAACGGTTCGCGGCACCTGAGCCGCGGCGTCGTATCCGCCGGACGTGCGCGTGTCGCGTGCGCCGTTGCTGCGATCGGAGCAGCCACGGCAGTGTTCAGATGAAGCGTTCACCAGCCACCAGCGAGTGCTTCCGGCCGATCACGCAACGCTCCGCCGCGGAACCACAGGCGATCATGCGATCGATCGAGGAAGCCAGGGCACGGCGATGCCGCCAAGCATAAGGGAGCTGATCCGGGCGCTCAAGCGAGCGGGCTTCCAGGATCGTGGTGGCAAGGGAAGCCACCGGAACTCCGTACACTCGGTCGTGCCGAAGCCCGTGGTACTTTCTGGCAAACCCGGAGACGACGCCAAGAAGTACCAGATTCGGGCCGTAGAGAAGGCCATCCGGGAGGCCAACAGGTGAAAGAGAGCGCTCGTTACGCCAAGTTCGTCGAGTGGTCCGAAGAGGATCAGTGCTTTGTGGGCAGCGCGCCGGGCTTGCTGTACGGGGGTTGCCACGGTCTGGACGAGGTGGAGGTCTTCGCCGAGCTCTGCCGAATCGTCGATGAAGCCATCGAGCTTTACCATCGAGAAGGGAAGCCTCTTCCACCCCCTACCGCCGGCCGTGGTCTTGCCAACACCTTGCAGCACATGATCTGACGACCAGTCGTGCTTGAACGCGATTGGTTTCTTGACCGCTGCGCCGGTTAGCCGGACGTTCGGCAGCCTTCGTCCTGTGTCGACGAACGCGATGGACGCACGCGCTCGATCGTGGTGGGCTCGTCCCTGCGGTCGACCGCTGGCCTCGGTGACTGTCGATGACGGGCGTCAAGCAGCATCAAGCAGGAAACGCCGCGGCGAGCCGCGCGGCGGTCTCCATGTCGTGGCTGGGGAGGATCACCAGGTCCGGCAGTCGCTCGCGCAGGGCGCGCACGTGGGCGTTCGAGGCGCGCATCGCTTCGACGTCCTCGGCCACGCCGGGCAGGTGGTCGGTCATGAGCATGTCGAGTTCGAAGGCGAGGTCGGCGATGAGCAGGACCGGCGGCATGCCGGCGCTGCGCAGGAGCATGGAGACCGATCCGGCGGTGTGGCCCGGGGTCGGCACGAGCACGATCGAGCGGTCGCCCATGACGTCGTAGCAGGCGCCGAACGGGGCCACGTCCGGATCGTCGCTCGGTGCGGCGTCGAACAACGTCCATTGCGCGCCGGGGCGGTCGACGTGCTGGCGCAGGTACCAGGAGCGTTCGGCGTTCGGCTCGGTGAGCGCCTGCCATTCGCGCCGCGGTGCCAGCAGGCGTGCGTGCAGCAGGTGCTCGATGCAGCCGGTGTGGTCGAAGTGCAGGTGGGAGAACGCCACCGTGCGGACCGAGGCGACGTCGTGCCCCATCTGGGTCAGTTGATCGCGGACGTTGTCCTCGGGTTCGATGTGCCAGCGGAACAGGCGGTTGAGGAAGAAGACCCCCAGCGCGCTGCCGAGGTACTGCCGCGGGTCGTCCGCGATGGCCGGGTCGAGGCCGGTGTCGAACAGCACGAGTCCGTCGTGATGGTCGATGGCGAAGAAGTGCACCGGCACCCCATCGATCCAACGCCGTGACAGCAGCGCCCACGCGACCGGCGGCAGCCGCGAGCCGTAGCGATGTTCGGGGTGCATGCTGCCCACACCGGTGGCGCCCACGCGGACGCTGCGGATGCTCGGCCCTGTACCCGGGGCATGCATGGTCGCATCCAGAGCATAGGTGACCCGGTGCCCCTGTGCAAGCGATGACGACGGCGCTGTCGTCGAGATCCTGTCGCGAAGATGCTCGTGCTTTGACACAAGCGAACCGTGACTGCGATGCTCGTCCCCTACCGCCACGTGGTGCGGCGCGCGGTGACCGACCTGCGTCCGGTGATGTACGAGCGCAGGGTGCGGCCGGCGGCCGGTCGGTGTCCGGGCGCGCGACAGGATGGGACTCGCTTGACGTCGCCAGCCGCGTCGCCCCCCAGCCGAGCGTGTCCTTCGAGTTCATGCAGGAGACCGCGTCGCGCCGAAGCTTCAGCTGTATGTCTCGGACGAGGTCGTCGCCGATCTGCGCGCTCGTGCGTGGGAGCGCAGCACGAGCGTGTCTACGATGCTCGCCGAGATCGTCACCCGCGACTCGCGACGCGCGTGGCCGACCGGCTCAACCGCGCCATCTCGTCGGCCTTCGACCCTGTGGCCGACCGGTTCGACTTGCCTCGAGAGCCGCGTCGATGTGCGGAGTGGTGGCGGTTCCCTCTGCGCATGGGTGGCGCCGCAGCGGTCGCTCAGTGGGTTCGCCGACGACCGTCTGCCGCACCGGGTTGTGACCAACCGTGATCGCTCGAACCGCCTGCGACCGGGTACGCTTCTCGTCGGAGGAGCCACGATGGTGAAGAACCTCGAGGACCGACTCGATGCGATTCGGGCCGCTTGCGAGCGCTTCCACGTCGTACGTCTCGATGTCTTCGGCTCCGCGCTCCGTGACGACTTCGAGCCCGGGCGCAGCGACGTCGATCTGCTGGTGGACTTTGGACCGATGTCCCCCTTCGAGAAGCCCGATGCGTACTTTGGTCTGCTGGATGAGTTACGAGCGATTCTCGGCTCGGACGTCGACCTGGTGATGGTGGGCGCGCTCAAGAACCGCTACATCCGCGAAGACGCCGAACGGACCAAGCGGGTGCTGTATGCAACGTGATGCGCGCGCCTACCTTGCCGACATCCTGGAGTCCTGCGATGCGATCGATGCAGCTATCGCGAGGATGTCGCTGGCGGACGAGCTGGTCAACCGGCTCGTCCGATCGGCGGTGGAGCGGGAGTTCACGATCATCGGAGAAGCGGTGCTCGCCCTCTCGCACAAGGCACCCGAGGTATTCGACGCGATCACGGGTGGACGCCGCATCGTCGAGTTCCGCAACCGTCTGACGCACGAGTACCCGATGGTGGACGATGAGCTGGTCTGGGCGCTCGCGAAGCAGGACATGCTGGTTCTCCGCCGCGAGTGCGCAGCCTTGCTCACCGGGCTCGAGCCCGAAGAACCGGCGAGCTGACTGCCAGTT
>PXAU01000343.1 GCA_003567075.1 Trueperaceae bacterium | reverse complement strand
GTGTGGTGGGGAACTCGTCGTGCAGGATGTGCAGGTCCGTGCCGCAGAGGCCGGCAGCTGCGACCTCGATGATCACCTGACCGGGCCCGGGCTGGGGCAACGGGCGTTCGCCCAGGCCGACGTTGCCGGGCCCGGGCGCGAGCTTCATGACGGCAGGCATGGACATGCGGGGATCCTCCTGGTCGATCGGGTGCGAGGCGTGGACGACGGCAACCGGCTCGAGGCTACCCGGCTCGAGACGTCGGGGCCAGAGGCGATCCGGCCAGTGGCGATCTGGCCACAGGCAATCGGGCCCGGGGATGATCGCCGGCGGCTCAGGTCGGGTCCAGGGGGCCAACGAGGTGGTAGCCGGCGAGCTCGAGTTCGTGCTGGAGCCGAGCAGCGGCGTACAACAGGGCGTCGAGGCCGAGCTCGAAGGCGGCGTGCCAGTGCGTCGCTGAGGTCTCGAACAAGGGCGTGCTGAAGTGGACGGACACCAGCACGTCCGCGGCCGCGGCCGTACCGGTCATGGTGTCCGGAGCGCCGTCCTGGCCTATGTTCGGCGCATGAAGCAGCGGGTCGTCCCGTGCCTCGAAGCGCGCGTCGCCCGGCGCGTCGATGCGCGCGTGGCCCGGTGCGTCGATGTGCGCGTCGTCCGGTGCCTCGCAGCGGACCTCGTCCGGCGCGAGCGCCGCCACCCGGATCGGTTGGGCGCTGGCGGCGTCGCTGAAGACGAAGCGCACGTGCTGGAGGCGGGCATGCAGCTCGTTGGCGAGGACCACGCTGGTGGCGAGGATCCCGGGGTGGCACTGTCCGTCGAGATGGAGCGCGTCGCGCAGCTCCAGCACGAAGGTGTCGGGTGCGGCCCCGTCCAGCACCAGGTGCAGGCGTTGGCCTGCCAGGTCGAGGCGAACGCGCTGCCGATCGCGCGCTTCGCAGGTCACGTCGACCAGCGCCAGGCCCCGCGTCGCGAAGGCGTCGAGGGTGGCCCTGGTCAGCCTCTGGAGCGAGGTCTCGTCGGTCATCTCGAGAGCCTCCTTGCTGGGCGCGAGGCGTGGCGGTCACGAGGTGCTCGGACGTCTCTACCGGTTCGCTCCATGATAGGGCGTCGGGCGCGTCGAGGTGCGGCCCAAGGCACGGGGCACCGGTCGCTGCCGGTGCCCCGGCCAGCATCGGCTGCCTTCCCAAAGGCGCTGGTGCGACGCGGAGGTGGTCGGGCATCGTGCAACCAGCGAGGGCGGCTCTGTCGTCGTGCGGGCCGCCATGGTGTCAAGGCGCCCAGGCTCTGCTGGTAGGAAGGGAAGGCTCGAAGGCACGAGGTCATGCACGTGGGGTGCTCAGCGCAGCACGCGGTGTTGGCTTGAAGAGCGAGACATTCTCAAGGCGTGCCCAGTTGCTTGATGCGGCGCTGGCCATCCGCGGTGACGCTGCCGCTATGCGCGTGTACTCGACGCGCTTCGACGCGCTCGCAAACGCTAGGCGCGTGCAGGTGAGAGCTCAGTCGCACGCTGATTGCGCTCCAATATTGATGTCAACGCCTCGTGCTGCGAGTTCCCGCAATGTCACGCTGTCCTCCACGGCTTCTGGAAGGCAGTTGCGATCGAGGTCGACGGAAGCGAGTGCTTCGACGTGCCGTAGCGCCTCGACATCACGAACAGCGTTGCGCGCCAAGTCGACGGTCGTGAGATTGGCGAGCCGGGCGAGCGGTGTGATGTCGGTGATCTGGTTGCGCGCGAGGTCGAGCCGGTCGAGTTCTGTCAGCTGGTGGAGCGGTGTGATGTCGGTGATCTGGTTGCGCGCGAGCGTGAGGCGAGTGAGCTTGCTGAGGGACTCGAGTGGTGTGACGTCGACAATCTGGTTGCGGCTGAGATCGAGGCTGGTGAGCTCGGTGAGGTGGTGTAGGGGTGTGATGTCAGTGATGTCGTTGGTGCTGAGGTTGAGGACTTGGAGCGAGGTCAAGTTCCGCAGGGCTTCGAGGTCGCGGACGTTGTTGCGGGCCAGGTTGACGTCCACGAGACTGATCAGATCGGAGAGCGCTGCTATCGAGGTGATGGCATTGCGCTCGAGGTCGAGGCGTTCAAGTGCAGTGACGCCTGCGAGGTGGCTGATGTCGGTAATCTGATTCCGGCCAAGGCGAAGCGACGTCAGGTTGTCGAGTTCCCGAAGTCCAGAGACGTCGGTTATGGCGTTGGACCGGAGATCGAGGCTCTCGACGTTCGTCAGGAGGAACAGGAACGAAGTGTCCTGGAGTTGGTTCCCCCTAAGGCTCAGCGTCTCGAGTGCAACGAGGAGACCGAGGGCACCGCCATCGCTGATCTGATTCCCGTCGAGCGCAAGGTAGCGCAGGCGCGTGAGCCCGGCGAGCGGGCGGATCGAGGTGATCTGGTTGTTCTGCAGCGCTAGGTGTTGAAGACCGTCGAGCGCCTCGAGCGGGGTGATGTCCTCGATGGTGTTGTCTCGCAGGTCGAGATGACGCAGCGTCGTGAGATCCACGAGCGGGGTGAGGTCGGAGATCTGATTCCGCCGCAGCTCCAATTGCGTGAGGGCCGGCATGGTCCTTAGCGCGCTGAGGTCGGTCATGGTGTTGCCGAGAAGGTCAAGGCGTCCGAGACGGGGGAGATGGCTGATGGGGCCGACGTCGCTGATGGCGTTGCCGCGGAGATCGAGCCGAGTGAGATAGGCGGCGTACTCGAGACCATCAAGCCGACTGATGCCGGCATCCCTTGCGCGGAACGTGCGCAGACGGGCCAGGGCTCGGCACGTGATGTCGGGCGACGCCAGGCCGAGTTGCTCCTGTACGGCTACAGCGAGTGCGTCATCAGCGAAGTCGATGATTGCGTCTGGCGCAGGACAGTGCTCGAGGCCCTTCACGGGCTCGACGATGATGGTCGGGACGCATGCCGTGAGCAGGCCAACGCAGGCCACGATGAGTGGGGTCAACCGACGATTCGACATGCTGTAGCGTAGCCGCGCGGCTCCCGCTCGTCTATGACGGGTCCATCATCTCCGCTCTTCGTTGCCCGAGGAAGAAGCTCGCGTTGCGTAGCAGACGAACGACACCCCCCGAATGTGACCGAGGACTTCGAGGCGAATGGCACCGGGCGTGCGGCTGGTGGCGTCCAAAGACAGCTCGCTGGTCGCTCTGGCTCTGCCGATGGGCTGGTCGCCGGAGCCCATCGGCATGAGCCTCGATCCAACGAGGCCGTTCGCACACCGTGCGCCGGCCTCCCAGGCTCGTCACCTCAGCCGGCACATAGATGTCACGCCGTACCCCATACCGCGTCCCGATGGGGTTCTGGTGCGCCGTCTGGATACCTGGTGTGCCGTCGCTGCATCGTGCCCTGGGTTCAGCCCTTCAGGCCAGCGAACATGAAGCTCTCGATGAACTTGCGCTGGAACACGAGGAACATGATCAGCAGCGGCAGCGTCACGAACACCGTGCCGGCCATCAGCACCGGCCAGTCCGCCCCGCTCTCCTGCTGCACGAACATGGCCAGACCGATCGTCAGCGTGCGGACTGCGGGCGTGTCGGTGACGATGAGCGGCCACAGGAAGTCGTTCCAGTGCGTGACGATGCTGATCATGGAGAAGGCGATCACGGTCGGCTTCGCGAGCGGGAGCAGCACGTGCCAGAGGAAGCGAGGCCCGCTACAGCCGTCGATGACCGCGGAGTCCTCGAAGTCGCGAGGCACCTGCCGGAACGCCTGCCGGAGCAGGAACACGGCGTAACCGCTGGCCCAGAACGGGAGCATCATCGCGACGCGCGTGTCGAGCAAGCCGAGCGAGTTCATGGTGAGGTAGTTCGGCACCACCACCGCGTGGATCGGCATCATCATCTGGATGAGGAAGAGCGCGAACAGGAAGTTGCTGCCCGGGAAGCGGAGGCGCGAGAAGACGTACGCGGCGAGCGGCGCGGTGATCAGCTGGATCACGAGGATCCCCAAGACCACCAGGATCGAGTTGACCAGGAAGAGGCCGAACGGGGCCATGTGGAACAGGTCGGCGTAGTTCTGCAGGGTCGCAGTGGGGGGGATCCACTGCGGGACCGCGGTGAACACGTCGCGACGCTCCTTGAGCGACGTCGAGAGCGCCCAGAAGTAGGGAGCCGCGGTCAGGGTCGCCACCACGATCATGATCATGTGCAGCAAGAGCTTGTTGAGCCCCAGGCGGTTGAGCGCCCAGTGCAGGGTGCGCGGGGGCCTGTTGGCCGGTCGGGCCGCGCCGGAACCGCGCTCTGGCACGGGTCGGGCCTCAGACCTCATAGTGGGTCCGCCTCTCGAGGAAGCCCATGATCAGTAGGATCACGAGCAGGATGGCCGCCACGAAGACGACGGTGAGGGCCGAGCCCATGCCGTAGTCGGCGAAGCGGAAGGCGTACTGGTAGATGTAGTAGACCATCACGTTGGTGCGGTTCCCAGGTCCGCCCTGCGTCATCAGGTGCACCAGGTCGAAGACGTTGAAGCTCGTGATCACGCCGACCACCAGAACGAAGATCGACGTCGGGGCAAGGAGCGGCAGGGTGATGTACCAGACCTTCTGCCAGAAGCCCGCGCCTTCCAGGCCGGCTGCCTCGTACAGTTCGCCCGGCAGGTTCTGCAGGCCGGCGAGGTAGATGAGCATGAAGTAGCCGAAGTTCTTCCAGATGGCGGTGAGCATGATCGCCGGCAGTGCCCAGTTCATGTCGTAGAGCCACTCGATGCG
>PXAU01000330.1 GCA_003567075.1 Trueperaceae bacterium | reverse complement strand
CGCGAGCTGGCGGTGCCGCTCACCCACCCGGCCCTGCGGCTCTTGGTCGCGGTCCGCGACGAGGCGCACCGCACCGCCGTGGGCTACAACCGCCAGCGCCGCGGCAAGGCGATGACGCGCTCGGTCCTCGACGACGTCCCCGGCATCGGCCCGAAGCGCCGCGACGCGCTCCTGGCCCACTTCGCCTCGGTCGACCAGCTGCGCGCCGCCAGCCTGGGCGAACTGGCCTCCATCCCGGGCGTGGGACCGGCCGCAGCGGCTGCGGTCAAGGCCTTCTTCGAGGAGGCGAGCGGCGACGGCGCCGCGGGCGGTTAGGGCCGCCGGGCGCGGTTAGGGCCGTCGGGCGTGTCGCTGGCCGCGGCGAGCGCGTCGCTGGCCGTTCCGTGAGGTTCGGCCAGGCTGCGCAGGCGGTCCTCCCAGCTGTACTTCGACAGGCTCATCTGCACGTCGACGCGGCCGCCTGCCGCGGGCTGGCGTCGAACCTCGCGGAAGCCGACCTTGACGAAGGCGGCCTGCGCGCGCGGGTTGTCGGCGAAGGTGTGCAGCTGCACCAGGTGGAGCTGCAGCTCCTCGAACGCCAGCGTCAGCAGCGCGGTCATCGCCTCGGGCCCGTAGCCGCGGCCCCAATGGCTGCGCTCGCCGATGATGATGCCCATCGTGGCGCGCTCACGACGGATGTCGTACAGCTCGATGGTGCCGATGTAGTCGCCGCGCTCGTCGAGGATGCCGAAGGTGGCGCGATCGACGCGGCGAGCGTCGGCCTTCAGCACGCGCCGCAGCAGCCAGACCGGCAAGCGGTTGGGCGGCGTCCCGTTCAGGAAGGCGATCTCGGGGTCGCGGAAGTGCTGCGCAACGCGCCGCCAGGCGTGCCGGTCCAGGTCCTGGATCGGCTGCAGGCGCACCCGGCCGAAGGCTGGCTGGGGCGGCGTCGCGAACGCGGCCGTCATGCGGGCCAGTGTACGCTCTGCTGACGACCCGCTGGGAAGGACCGCACACCCATGCCCGACGATCCGACCACACGCTTCACCAACCCTTACACGCGCCTACGCCAAGCGATCGGCCAGGTGATCCTGGGCCAAACCGTCCTCGTCGACGAACTACTGGTGGCCGCCTTCGCGCGCGGGCACGTGCTGGTCGAGGGCGCGCCCGGCCTCGGCAAGACGCGCCTGGTGCGGGCCTTCGCCGACGCGACCGACCTCAGCTTCGGCCGCGTTCAGTTCACGCCCGACCTGATGCCCGCCGACGTCACCGGCACCACGGTGTTCCACGAGGAGGAGAGCGGCGCCCGCCGCTTCGAGTTCCAGCCGGGTCCGGTGTTCCACAACGTGCTGCTGGCGGACGAGATCAACCGCGCCACGCCCAAGACCCAGTCCGCGCTGCTCGAGGCCATGCAGGAGCACGCGGTGACGGTCTCGGGCGAGCGTCACGCGCTGCCCGAGCCGTTCATGGTGCTGGCGACCCAGAACCCGATCGAGATGGAGGGCACGTACCCGCTGCCCGAGGCGCAGCTCGACCGCTTCCTGTTCAAGCTCAAGGTCGACAGGCCCGACCCCCCGACGCTGCGGCGTGTGCTCGAGGCCACCACCGGCGAGGAGGCCGAGCCGCCGCACGGCATCCTCAGCCGCGAGGAGATGCTGGCGTTGCAGCGCATGCTGCGGGCGGTGCCGGTGGCGAGCGCTGCGCTCGACTTCGTCGTGCGCGTGATCGAAGCCACCCACGACCACCCCCTGGTGCGGCTGGGCGCCAGCCCGCGCGGTGGCCAGGCGATGGTGCTGGCGGCCAAGGGCTACGCTCTCGCCGCTGGGCGCCCGCACGTGGAGCTCGACGACCTGCGCCGCGCGGCCCTGCCGTCGCTGCGGCACCGGCTGCTGCTGTCGTTCGAGGCCGAGGTCGAGGGCGCCGAGCCCGACCAGGTGATCGGCGAGGTGCTCGAGCAGGTCGCCGGCGCCCGCACGCGCTAGGCCGGGAGGACACGTGCTGAGCGACGCCATGCGGGCGCTGCTGGACCGCTACGCGCTGGCCTCGAAGGCGCTGTCGCGGAGTTCAGGGGAACGCCTGGCGCGCGAGGCCGGGCAGTCGGTCGAGTTCCACGACTTCCGGCCGTATCAGAGCGGCGACGAGCTGCGGGCGGTGGATTGGCGCGTGTACGCCCGCACCGGCAGGGTGATGACGCGCCTGTACCAAGCCGAGCGCACCATCGACGTGCACGTGCTCCTCGATACCAGCCGCAGCATGTCGGTCGGCGGCAAGCTCCCCTACGCCACCGGGGTGGCGCGCTTGCTGGCCTACGTGGCGCACCGCGACGCGCGCGTGCAGGTGCACGACATCACCGCCGGGCGCAGCGCCGCCGGCATGGGTCGGGCGGCGCTGGCGGCGGCCTGGGGCGCGCTGGCCGAGGCCGGCACGGGCGCCGACGCGCCAGCGCCGGTGCGCGCCATCCGCGACTTCGCCTTGGGCCTGCCGCGCGTGCGCGGCGCCGGCCTGGCGCTGGTGGTCTCGGACCTGTTCGACCCGCTGCCGTTGCGGCCGGCGCTGCTGGCGTTGCGCGCGCGCGGCCTGGACGCCGCCTTCCTGCACGTGCTGGCAGCGGACGACCTCGATCCCCTGCCCGGCCGCCTGGAGCTGATCGACGCCGAAAGCGGCGAGCGGATGCTGGCGGGGCCGCCCGAGGTGGAGGCCTACCGCGAGGCGGCGCAGGCGTTCGTCCGCCGCACCCGCGGCGCCATCCGTCAGGCCGGCTTCGCGCACGTGCTGATGCGCACCGACGTAGCGCCCCCCGGCAGCGACACGGTCGCCTTCGAGCGCGCCGCCTTCGCGGCGCTGCGCCAGGCGCGGGTGCTGGTGCCGCGCTGAGGCTGGCGTACGATGCGCGGCGTGAACGGTGGCGGGGACGCGAGCGGCGCAGCTTCGAGCGGCGCGAACGTGATCGGCGCGCGCTTGGGCGACGGCGACCAGGTGATCCGGGAAATCGGTCGCGGTGCCTACGCGCGCGTCTACCTGATCTCCGATGGCCGTCGCGTGCGGGCGCTGAAGCTGCTGCGCACGGGCGACCTCGAGCGCGCTCGCCACGAGCTGAGCGTGGCCGGGGCGTTCGACCACCCGCACGTCAACCGCGTCGACGAGGTGATCGAGCTGGCGGGCCGGCCGGGGCTGGTGATGCCGTTCGTCGCCGGCCGCCGACTGTTGGCGCGCAACCGCACTGTGCGCGGCCGCGACGCCTACCTCGACGCCTTCGAGGGGTTGCTGCAGGCGCTGGCGTACCTCCACCGGCAGGGCCTCGTCCACCGCGACGTCAAGCCTGAGAACGTGCTGGTGGACGCGATCGGGCACGCGCGCCTGATCGACTTCGACCTGGCGGTGTGGCTGCGTGCGCCCACCCGCGCCGGCTTGGTGGGCACCATCGCCTACTTGAGCCCCGAGCAGGCCCGCGGTGCGCCGGCGCTGCCCGCATCGGACGTCTACGCCGCCGGCGTGATGCTCTACGCTGCTCTCACAGGCGAGGTCCCCTTCACCGGCACCGTGGTCGAGGTGGTCACGCAGCATCGCGAGGTGCCGGCTGGTCCGCCCTCGGTGCTCGACCCGGCGCTGGCCCCGCTCGACGACGTGCTCGCGCGGATGCTCGCGAAGCGTCCCGAAGAGCGCTACCCCGACGGCGCGGCGGCGCTGTCGGCGCTGCGCCGGGCCAGGCCGGGCCTGCGCGCCGCGGCCAGGGCCGGATCGGCGCGTGGTGGGTAGAATGCCCTCGTGTCGGAACGTCTGGCGCTGGCGGCCCTCGCCGTCCTCACGCTGCTGAGCCTCTGGGTCGCACCCTGGGCGGCGCTCAACCGTGAGACCGGTGCCCGCAGCGCGGTCGTGCTGCTCCCGAACAGGATCGTCGACTTCACCGCCCGCACCACGCCGGTGGAGGTGCCGGGCCAGGGCACCGTGCTGGTGCTGTCGCTGCTCGGTCTGGCCACCGTGGCCGGCGCCAGCGCGCTGCGCGGCCGCCCGCGGCAGCTGCTGTGGTTGGGTGCCGGCGCCGTGCTGATCGCGACGAGCGCATGGGGCCTGGGCCGCTTCGACGAGGCCGTCGACACCCAGCGGGTGCTGTCGGTGCGCGACGACGTCCGCAGCGCCATCGAGCGGCCGCGACCGGCCTTCGACCTCGACGTGCTGCAGGCGCTGGCCGACGATCCGGCCGAGCTCACCATCGAGGAGATGACGGTGCGTGCGCGCGAGGGCGGGTTGATAATCCGGCGGCTGCCCTACACCGGCGCGTCGCTCGGACCGGCCGCCTTCCTGACGATCCTCACGGGTGCCTTCGCGCTGCTGCTGGGCATGCGGGTGGTGCGCGCGGTGAACCGGCCGCTCGACCATGCGCTGGCAGGCGTGGCGATCCCGGCGGTCTCGATCGTGCTTGCGCTGGCCGCGGCGGCGGTCGTGATCCTGCTGCTGCAGCCGACGCCGCACGCCGCCGACCTCGTCATCGAGGGCGCCTTCATGACGCTGGTCGGCCGCATCGACACGCTCTGGTTCGCCTACTTCACGCTCTTCTCCGACTCGCTCGGGACCGTGCGGGGCTTCGCCGATTCCCTCGCCTTCGCCACGCCGCTGATCTTCACCGGCTTGGCGGTGGGCTTCGGGTTCCGCGCGGGCCTGTTCAACATCGGCGCGCCGGGCCAGATGGTGCTGGGCGCCATCTTCGCGATGTTCG
>PXAU01000019.1 GCA_003567075.1 Trueperaceae bacterium | reverse complement strand
GCCAGCTGCGCCGCGGTGCCCTGCACGCTGTGGCACAGGCCCACCGTGGGGATGGGCGAGGCGGCGTTGAGCGCCCAGGTGACCATCGCCATGGGGTTGACGTAGTTCAGGTGCAGCGCCTCGGGACAGAGGCGCTCCATGTCGCGCACCACCTCGAGCATCACCGGGATGGTGCGCAGCGCGCGCATGATGCCGCCCACCCCGAGCGTGTCGCCGATGGTCTGCTCGAGGCCGTAGCGCTTGGGGATCGCGAAGTCACGCACGGTGCCGGGGCGGTAGCCGGCCACCTGGATCATGCTGAGCACGTAGTCGGCGCCGTCGAGCGCGCGTTCGCGCTCGGTGGTGGCGGTGATCGTCGGGTGCGCATCGACCGCCTCGGCCACTCGCCGGGCCACCAGTTTGGAGAGTTCCAGTCGCGCCGGGTCGATATCGAACAGGCGGATGTCGCTGCCCGCCAGGGCCGGTGTCCCGAGGACGTCGCCCAGGAGGCTCTTGGCGAAGACGGTGCTGCCGGCGCCGACGAAGGTGATGGTGGGGCTCTGCATCAGGACTCCTGGTCCGGTGGCGTCGCGCGTCGCAGGGGACCACCCGGCTCGACGACCCGGGGTGCGTTGGTGGACGTGGTGATGGGTGGGCGCGGCATGGTCGGGTCGCCGCGATCGTAGCCCCGCGTGACGGGTGCAGGGTAGGGAGGCGCTGCGCAGACGCGGCCGAGGCCGGGCCTGCGCAGCGCATCGCAGGTCGTCGGTCGTCAGCGGAAGAGCGCGTTCACGTCCTGGTTGGCGCGCGTCAGCGCGGTCTCGGCGTCCTGCTGGCCCAGCAGCACCGCGTCCAGGGCGGCGGCCATGATCGAGTTGATCTCGGCCGCGTAGTCGGTGATGGGGAACAGGAAGGTGCCGTCCTCGTCGAGCGCTTGCTCGGTGTAGGCGCGCACGTCGAGGCCGCGCTCGCTGAAGGTGGCCAGGGCCGCGTCCACGGCCGAGGGGATCGCCGGGAAGACCACGCCGGCCGAGCCGACGATCTCCTGGCAGGCGGGCGAGGCGAGGTGCTTGACCAGTTCCCAGGCCTCCTCAGGGTGCGGAGTGCCCACCCAGATCGAGTCGGCCAACCCGTTGAACATGCTCTTGCGGCCGTCGGGGCCCTCGGGCAGCGGCGCGAAGCCGATCTCGAAGGGAGCCTGGTCGGCGTGACCGGCGATCATCCAGGAGCCGTCGGTGAGCATCGCGACCTGGCCGGCGTAGAACAGCGCGTTGCCGCCCAGCGCGCTGATGTCGCTGAAGCTCGGCATGATACGCAGCTCGCGCATCAGCTGCGCGACCCACTCGATGGTGGCGATGAAGCGCGGGTCGTCGTAGTAGTACTCGCTGCCCCAGATGCCGTCGTTGAACGTCCAGCCGGTGCTGACCGCGAAGTGGCTCCACTCGGTCTGGCCGTAGCCCTGCCCGGCACCGTCGTAGGCGAAGGAGTACCCGTGCTGGACGACGTTGTTCGGGTCGAAATCGGGCGCGAGGGCGTCGTTGCCGTTGCGGTCGAGGGTGAGGCGCGCGGCGACCTCCTGGAAGCTGCCGCCGTCCTCGGGGTTCCAGGTGAGCGTGCGCATCGTCTCGTCGCTGATGCCCGCAGCCTCGGTCATGGCCTTGTTGTAGACGATCGCGATGGTGTCCCAGTCCTTGGGCAGGCCGTAGCGCGCGCCATCGCGCACCCACAGCTCGGCCAGGCCTTCGAGGTAGATGTCGACGTCAATGCCGTCACGCTCGGCCCAGGGGGTGATGTCGACGATCTGCTCCATCTCGACGAAGGTGGGGTACTGCTGCAGGTGGTTGGTGAACACGTCGGGCGCGGTGCCGGCGACGAAGCCGGTGGTGAGGGCGGTCCAGTAGTCACCCCAGCCGGTTTGGCTGACGCGGACGGTGACGCCGGGGTTGGCCGCCTCGAAATCGTCGACGCACTGCTGGTAGGGCGCGAGCTGGTTGGCGTCCCAGAGCCAGTAGTCGAGGTTGACCTGGGCTTGGCTCAGGCCGCCGAGCGCGAGCGCGGCGAGCAGGATCGTGAGGTGTCGCATGGGACCTCCAAGGTGATGGTGCTGGGGGTGTCGTGCGGGCGTGTCGTCGGGGAGCGACCGCGTGGTCGTGCGGCGGTCGCCGCGGGTGGTGGGCTGCGGGTACGTACCTCCTCTCGGCTGCGGTCCTCCGGTCACGTCACTTGGGGCCACTGAACGTGACTCGAGGCCGCTGAACGTCACTTGAGGCCGCTGAACTGCAGCGAGGCGATGACCTGGCGCCCCAGCACGATCAGCAGCACGAAGATCGGGACGATCGACAGGAACGTCGCCGCCATCAGTCCCGCCCAGTCCGGCATGCCGTACGCCGACGAGGTCTGGAACGACTGCAGTGCCACGGTCAGGACCCGGACGTCCGCCTCGCGCGCCACGATGAAGGGCCAGAAGAACTCGTTCCAGGCCTGGATGCTCGTGAGGATGCCGAGCGTCACGAGCGGCGTGCGGCTCGTCGGCAGGATGATGCGCCAGAAGGTACCGAAGGGGCTGCAGCCGTCGAGCTTGGCGGCCTCCTCGAGCGAGACCGGGATCCCGAGGAAGAACTGGCGCAGGAAGAAGACCGCGAAGGGCGTCATCAGCACGAAGGGCGCGATCATGCCCTGGAAGGTGTTGAGCCAGCCGAGGTCGCGGATGAGGATGAAGTTGGGGATGAACAGCACGATGTGCGGGATCATCAGTGCCGACAGGTAGGCGTAGAACAGCACCTCGCGACCGGGGAAGCGCAGGCGCGCGAAGGCGTAGGCGGCCATGGCGCTGAAGAAGACCTGACCAAGCACCACCGTGAGCGTGAAGAAGACGGTGTTCCGGAGCGCCCGCGGGAACTCGACCAGCGCGCCGGTGCCGCCAGCGGCGCGCACCTCTTCGGGGGTGAGCAGACCGAGGACGCGCTCGAAGTGCACCGTGGTGGCCTCGAGCGGGAGCAGCGAGCGGGCCTGCTGGAAGATCGTGCCGGGACCACTGAGCGCGGTCTTGAGCATCACGTAGAACGGCAGCACAGTGATGACGACCAGCGTCAGCAGCACCAGCCAGCCGATCACTCTGCCCACGGGGAGACGTGCGAGCGTTCGGCCCATGACTACTCCATCTCCGAGCGGCTTCCCTGCAGGAAGCGCATCTGCAAGATGGTGACGGTAATGAGGACGAGGAACAGGACGACCGACAGGGCCGAGGCGTAGCCCATGCGGAAGAACTGGAAGGCGTTCTCGTAGATGTACCAGACGATCGCGCGGGTGGCGTTGGCGGGTCCGCCCTGGGTGGTGACGGCGATCGTGTCGAAGATCTGGAAGGAGCCGATCACCGACGTCACCAGCACGAACACCATGACCGGACGCAGCAGCGGCAGGCTGATGTGGCGGAAGAGCCGCCACTCGCCGGCACCGTCGATGGTGCCGGCCTCGTAGAGCTCCTTCGGGATGGCCTGCAAGCCGGCGTAGAAGAGCAGCGCGGTGAAGCCCATGTGGCGCCAGATGTTGATGCCGGCGATCGAGACCAGCGCCTGCTCCGGTGACCCCAGGAAGGGTTGGCGCGGGACGCCGAACCAGCCGAGGATCACGTTGAAGGTGCCGAGCAGCGGGTCGAGCACCCACAGGAAGGCGAGGCCGACGACCACGTTCGACACCAGGTAGGGCAGCACCAGCACGCCGCGGATGGCGAGCGATTGGGTGAGCCGGTGCATGGCGACGGCCATGAACAGGCCGATGATGGTCTGGACGGGGATGTTGTACAAGACGTAGAGGCCGGTCACCTTCATGGCGTTCCAGAACAGCGGATCGGTGAGCAGGCGCTCGTAGTTCTCGAGGCCGATGGGTCGCGGGGCGCGCAGCAGGCTCCACTCGGTGAAGCTGATCACCACTGCCCGCACGGCCGGGTAGCCGTAGAAGACGGTGAAACCGATCAGGCTGGGCAGGATGAACAGGTAGGCCGTCACCGCTTCGGCGCTGAGCGCGCGCCGGCCGACACGGCGTAGGCCCGTGGCGACGTGGCTGGAAGCTGGCGGGTGTCCTTGGGTCACGGATCCCTCCTGGCCTGCAAGGGCCGAACGGGCCCCTCGAGCGCCCGACGCTTCATCGTCGGCGACGTAAGTAAAGGCTTTTACTCGACCGTCACGCAGAGGGTAGCGGACGATGCGCTGCTTGTCAAGTCACCCGGCGTGGCGGTGCAGTGGCGTGGCGTGCCAGCGGCGTGGCAGTGCAGCGGTGCGGCGCCTCAGCGGCGTGGCGCGCCTCGGGCGGTGCCAGCTTCGTGTTCGTGGCTGGCCACGGAGGCGTGCGCGTCACGGCGCATGACACCCTCGTCGGCGCTTCCCGCCGCGCTCGCGCAGCGCGCACCGCACGACGCGCGCACCACCAGCTGCGTAGGCAGCAGGCGCGCCTCGCGCTCGCGTGGGCCCGACTCGAGCAGCTCGAGCAGCAGATGGCCGGCTGCCTCACCCATCGCCAAGAGCGGCATGCGCACGGTGGTGAGCGGCGGGGCCGCATGCGCTGCCATCGGGATGTCGTCGAACCCGACCACCGCTACGTCGGCCGGCACCCGCAAGCCGACCTCGCGCAAGGCGGTGAGCGCGCCGAGCGCGACGGTGTCGTTGCCGCACACCAGGGCGTCGAAGGGGGCGGGCCCACCAGGCCGGTGCCCCAGGCGCTGCAACAGCGAGCGCATGGCAGCGGCGCCGCTGTCGGCGGAGTAGTTGCCGAAGG
>PXAU01000203.1 GCA_003567075.1 Trueperaceae bacterium | reverse complement strand
GCGATGAAGAACGCGATGCTCGTGAACAGGTTCGGCGTGTAGAGGCTCGTGAGCGCCAGCACCACCAGCAGGACCGCCACGGCCACGTCGAACACGAGCTCAAGGCCGAGCATGCGGCCCCTCCGAGCGCTCGCGTTCGAAATGCGCCATCAAGTAGCAGGCGACGGAACCGGACAACGCCGCCACGATCCACGTCAGCACCAGCTTGCCGATCACCACGGGGCTCGCCGCCTGCAACGCGAGCCCCAGCACGATCAGGCCCAAGCCGAGCCCATCGGCCTTGGTGAGCGCGTGCAAGCGGCTGAACACGTCCGGGAAGCGGAGGATTCCCAGGGTCCCGCTCAGGAAGAACAGCACCCCGGCCGAGACCGCCAGCAGCGAGAGGCCGTCAAGCACCATCGCGGGTGCGTCGGTGGATCACGGCGTGCTTCACGAACGCCGTGATGACCAGCGCCGCCAAGATCGCGAACATCAGCGCGACGTCGCGCAGCGGCGGGCGATCGTAGGCCTCAGCGAGCAGCAGCAGCACGGCGACGCCGGTGGTGCCGAAGAGCTGCGCGCAGAGGATCCGGTCGGCGGCGGTCGGTCCTCGCCACACCCGCACGAGGCCGACCCCGATCGTCGCGAGGAGCACGAGCGCGCTGAAGGCTAGGAAGGCGCTCATCGCGCGCGCCCATGGGAGATCTGTGCTGGTGCCATGCATCGCCCTCCATGTGGCGACCCGCCAAGCGCCGGTGGCTGCGTCACGGACGTTGCTGCACTACCAGGGTACGCGACGGCCGGCAACGCCGGATGTCGCCTCGCGGGTCGCGCCCGAATCCAGCCGGGGACACGATTCGCAGCCAGCCCTCCCGGGTAGCGTCCGGCGGAGGGGCGGACGTGGCGAGCCACCAGAGCGCGATCGTGATCGGTGCAGGCTTCGGCGGTTTGGCTGCGGCGGCGCGATTGGCGTCGCACGGTTACCGCGTTCGCGTGTTCGACAAGCGCGAGGACCTCGGTGGGCGCGGCGTGCAGTTCGAGATCGACGGCTTCCGCTTCGACGGCGGCCCCACCGTCATCACGGCGCCCTACCTGTTCGAGGACATCTGGCGCATGAGCGGCCGCGACTTCCGCGAGTACGTTGACCTGCAGCCGCTCGACCCCTTCTACCGCATCTTCGGTGCCGACGGTCGGTACGTCGATTATCACCGCACGCGCGATGCCATGCGACGCGAGGTGGCGCGCTGGAGCCCGGCGGACGTCGCGGGCTACGAGCGCCTGGTCGACGACACGGTACGGGTGTTCCGTCGCTTCCACCCCAGCACCGACCAGCCCTTCCACCGCCTCTCGGCCATGCTGCGCATCGTCCCGGACGTGATCCGCATGGGTCTCTACCGTGACATGTACGGCTACGTGTCGCGCTTCGTGCGCGATCCCTTCCTGCGCCAGGTGTTCTCCTTCCACCCCTTGCTGGTCGGCGGCAATCCCTTCGACACACCCTCGATCTACGCGCTCATCGTGCAGTTCGAGAAGGAGTGGGGGGTGCACTACCCCACCGGCGGCACCGGCTCGATCGTGCGAGCCTTCGGACGCCTGCTCGAGGAGCTCGGCGCCGACATCCGCGTGGGCGTGGAGGTCGAGGAGATCCTGATCGAGGGACGCCGCGCCGTCGGCGTGCGGCTCGGCGACGGTTCGGAGCACCGCGCCGACGTGGTGGTGTGCAACGCCGACGCCGCCTTCACCTACCAGCACCTGATCCCCGCGGCGAAACGCCGGCCGCTCACCTCGCTCCGCCTCAAGGCGATGGCGTACAGCAACTCGCTCTTCGTGATCTACTTCGGCACCAAGCGGCGGTACCTCGACTCGCCGCTCGCGCACCACAACATCATGATCGGTCCGGACTACCGCCGACAGCTGCGCGCGATCTTCGGCGGCCGAGGGATGCCGGAGCACCTGTCGCTCTACCTGCACATGCCGAGCCGCACCGACCCAACCATCGCGCCGCCCGGGTGCGAGTCCTTCTACGTGCTCGCGTTGGTGCCGAACCTGGCCGCCGACGCCGACTGGGAGACGCTCGCGACACCCTTCCGCGATCGCGTCATGCAGTACCTCGAGGACCGCTACCTGCCCGATCTCCGGGCCAACATCGTGGCCGAGCGGCACATCGACCCACGCCACTTCCTGCACACGCTCAACAGCTACAAGGGTGCCGCCTTCGCGGCGAAGCCGACGCTGGTGCAGTCGGCCTGGCTGCGACCGCACACGAAGTCGGGCGAGTTCGACGGCCTGTACTTCGTCGGCGCCAGCACGCATCCTGGGGCCGGCGTGCCGGCGGTGTTGGCGTCGGGTAAGATCGCGGCCGACCTGATCGTCGGCTCGGGCACGCCGGCGACGGGGCCGAACGGGGCCAGCCATGTCTGAGGCCATGCGCAACCTGGCGTTCCTGCGCACCAACCAGGCGTACGTCGCCGAGCGGCTGCCCGTAACGGGCCGAATGCCGGCCTGGCTCGAAGGCACCCTGGTTCGCAACGGTCCCGGCCAGATGCAGGTGGGTGAGCGGCGCTTCCGTCACTGGTTCGACGGCTTCGCGATGCTGCACGCCTTCTCCTTCGCGAACGGGTCGGTGTCGTACACCGGCAAGTTCCTCGAGACCCGCGCGCGCGCCGAAGCCGAGGCCGAGGGGCGCATCACCTTCACCGAGTTCGCCACCGACCCCTGCCGCTCGCTCTTCGCGCGCGCCATGGCGCTGTTCACGCACCGCGTGACCGACAACGCCAAGGTCAGCATCGGGCACTTCGCCGATCGCTTCCTGGCGATGACCGAGACGGCCATCCAGGTGGAGTTCGACCCCGAGACGCTGAAGCGCGTGGGCGTGTTCACGTACGAGGACGCCGAGGTGGGCCAGATGACGACGGCCCACCCGCACATCGTCGACGGCGCCATGTACAACGTCGTCACGCGCTTCGGACCCGCCTCGCAGGTGCGCGCGTACCGGGTCGACGCGTCGCTACGGCGCGAGCGCCTCGCCTCGGTGGGGGTGTCGAAGCCGTCGTACATGCACAGCTTCGCGATCACCCCGAACTACCTGATCGTGACCGCCTTCCCCTTCGTCGTGAACCCGCTGGCGCTGCTGTTATGGTTGCGACCCTTCATCGAGAACTTCGCCTGGGAACCGCAGCGCGGCACGCCCATCCTGGTCTTCGATCGCCATACCGGCAGGCTCGTGGGCCGTCACGAGGCCGAGCCGTTCTTCGGCTTCCATCACGTCAACGCCTTCGAGCGCGGGAGTGAGCTGGTGCTCGACATCGTCGCGTACCCTGACGCCGACATCGTGACGCACTACTACCTCGAGCGCCTGACCGCGCCCGATCTGCGCCTGCCGCACGGCCGCCTGACCCGCTTCACCGTGCCGCTCGAGGGCGGTTCGGTGCGCTCCGAGGTCCTCTCGGAGGCGTGCATCGAGCTGCCGCGCATCGATTACGAGGGCTACAACATGCGGCCCGAGCAGCGTTACGTCTACGGCATCGGGTTGCAGCCGGGCGGCGAAGGCGGGTTCTACGACCAGCTCATCAAGATCGACACGCAGAGCGGCTCCACCCGCACCTGGCACGCACCCGAGTGCTTCCCCGGCGAACCCGTCTTCGTGCCGGCGCCCGAGCGCCGCGGCGAGGACGACGGGGTGCTGCTCTCGGTCGTGCTCGACGCCGCCGACGGGCGCTCGTTCTTGCTGGTGCTCGACGCCCACGACCTGCAGGAGGTCGCTCGCGCGACGCTGCCGCAGGCGCTCATGATCGGCTTCCACGGGGCCTTCGTGCCGTCCGATCCAGGGAGCGCGTCGTGAGCGCACCGCACCTGTCGTTGCGAGGGTTGAGCAAGACCTTCGAGCTCGGCGAGCGCACGCTCACGGTGCTCGACGACGTCTCGCTCCAGGTCGACAGGGGCGAGTTCGTCGCGATCGTCGGTCCCTCCGGGACGGGCAAGTCGACGCTGCTCAACATGATCGCCGGTATCGACCAGCCGACGCGCGGCGAAGTGTGGGTCGGCGACACCCCGGTGCACACCCTCGACGAGAACGCCCTGGCCGTGTGGCGCGGCCGTCAGGTCGGCGTCGTGTTCCAGTTCTTCCAGCTGCTGCCGGCCCTGACGCTCCTCCAGAACGTGATCCTGCCGATGGACTTCGATGCCCGCGTCCCCGCGCGCGTGCGCGCGGATCGCGCCATGGCGCTGCTCGAGCGGGTCGGCGTGGCCGACCAGGCCGACAAACGGCCAGGCACCGTGTCGGGCGGTCAGCAGCAGCGCGCCGCGATCGCGCGGGCGCTGGCCAACGACCCGCCGCTGATCGTCGCCGACGAACCGACCGGCAATCTCGACAGCCGCACGGCCGAGGACGTCCTGCGCGTCTTCGAGACCCTGCGCGACGAGGCGCGCACCATCGTGATGGTGACGCACGCGCCGGCCATCGCCGCGCGCGCGGATCGCGTCGTCGAGGTGATCGACGGTCGCATCGCCGCGAACGCGCCGTCGACCTCCCGCCTGGCGCTGGCCCGCTGAGGGCAGCGCGTGTCGGTCCTGCGACGCAAGCTCCAGCACGACCTGTGGCGCCATCGCCGGCGCACGCTCACCGCCATCCTGAGCATCGCCGCGGGGCTCTTCGGGGTCGGCGGCATCTTCGGGATGGTCGACCGGTTGCTCGGCGCGATGGACGAGGCACACGTCGCCGTTCGTCCCTCGCACGTGAGCTTGATCCTGCGCAGCTTCGCGCCGGGCGAGG
>PXAU01000402.1 GCA_003567075.1 Trueperaceae bacterium | reverse complement strand
TCTACCTTCGCAGCAGCGAGTTCGACGTCTACATGGCCGTGGTCGCGCCCAACGGCGACGTGCTGTTCGAGGTCGACGACACGCCCGGCGAGGGCCTCGACGTGCGCGAGACCTTCGAGCCTCCCGTCACGGGACGCTACACGATCGTCGTCACGTCGGCCTTCCCGAACGAGACCGGTGCCTACCACCTCGACATCCGCATCGGTGCAGAGCCCTCGCCGGAACCGCCCGGCCCCAGCACCAGCGAGACCGTCAGCGGCGCGCTCGCGCACGGCGACGAGACACTGGCCAGCGGCGAGTACACGCACATGCACCAGCGCACCTTCGATGCGGGCGTGCCGGTCACGTTCACGCTCCGCAGCGATCACTTCGCCGTGCGGCTGCTCGTGGCGTACGTGGAGGGCGCCGATGGACACCTGGTCCTGGACGCGAGCGCCAGCCCGGGTCACGGCACGAACGTGCACGAGACGCTCGTGCCCGAGGCGTCGGGCACGTACGCGCTGCTCGTCAGCTCGACGACGCCCGGCGCGACCGGGGCCTACGAACTCGTGCTCACCGTCGCAGGGGCCGCACCGCTGAACCCGCTCCTCGACCCAGCACGACGGCCGTAGGCCGCGGGCGGGCGAACTCCGCCGGGCGCTGCTCAGCCGTCGGTGTCAACGAGCTGCTCAGCCGTCGGTGTCAACGAGCAGCTCAGCCGTCGGTGTCAAC
Organism: Trueperaceae bacterium; assembly: GCA_003567075.1. Taxonomy (GTDB): domain Bacteria; phylum Deinococcota; class Deinococci; order Deinococcales; family Trueperaceae; genus CSSed10-48. Next base: position 4,043 of record PXAU01000402.1, on the reverse strand, counting down.
GAGCAGCTCAGCCGTCGGTGTCAACGAGCAGCTCGAGGAAGCGCATGACGGCCGCAGTCCCACGCTCGAAGTCGACGAGCCGCAGGTGCTCGTTGGGGGCGTGGATGGCGCTGCCGGGGTAGCCGCAACCGAGGCCGACCACGGGCAGGCCCAGGCCCACCACGAAAGGATGGATGGGCCCTGAGCCGGGACTGTTCGGATGCAGCGTCGGCTCCACGCCGTACACGTCGCGCAGCGCCGCCAGCGCCGCCCGCACGTAGGGGTGGTTCACGTCCGAGCGCGCCGCCCGCTCGGCGTGCTGCAGGACGCGCACCTCGACGTCGTCGAAACCGTGCCGGTCGAGGTGCTCGCGCAACCGATCGAGCACCGCCCACGGATCTTGGTCGGGCACAAGCCGGACGTCGAGCTTGGCCAGCGCTTCGGCCGGCAGCACCGTCTTGGCGCCCTCGCCGCCGTAGCCGGCGTGGAAGCCGTTGACGTTCACGGTGGGCTCGAAGAACAACCGTCGGCGCCACGCCGCCCCCTCGACGCCGCCGAGGAAGCCGCGCAGCCCGAACGCCTCCCGAAGCGCTTCGGCTTCGTCTGGAAGCGCGTCGACGAGCGCCAGCTCGGCCACGCTCGGCGGCACGATGCCATCGCGGAACCCCTCGATCGCGACAGTGCCGTCGGCGTCGCGCAGGCTCGCCACCGCCGCCGCCAAGCGGTACGCCGCGTCGTCGACCACCACCCCGTAGCCCGAGTGCAGGTCGCGGTTGGCGGTGGTGAGCGCGAGCTCGACCGTCAGGATGCCCTTCATACCGCAGTACGTCATCGGGCGCCCCTCGCCGTCGACGGCCCCGAACTCCCACAACGCCACGTCGGCGGCGAGGCGTTCGGCGTTCTCGTGCACGTACGCCGCCAGGTTGGGGCTGCCGATCTCCTCCTCGCCCTCGACGAGCACCTTCACGGAGAAGGGCGGCTGCCCATGGCGCTGGCGGTACCACTGCAGCGCCGCCAAGCGCGACACCAGCTCGCCCTTGTCGTCGGCGGCGCCGCGCCCGTAGAGCGCGCCGTCGCGCTCGGTCAGCTCGAAGGGCGGGCTGTGCCACGCCTCGAGCGGGTCCTCGGGCTGGACGTCGTAGTGATGGTAGAGCAAGAGCGTGGGTGCGCCCGGCACCAGGCGCTCGCCGTACACCACCGGCGCCCCTGCCGTGGGGTGCCGTTCGACGCTGAAGCCGTCCTCGCGCAAGATGGCCGCCACCAGCTCGGCGGCCTCCTCGATGCCGCGGCCGTCAGCGGCGACCGAGGGGACGGCGACCAGGCGCTGGAGCCGCTCCAACGCCTGGGCTCGGATGGGTTCGAGGAGCGCGTCGGTCGTCATGCAGGCATGCTGACACGCCCGCCGCCGCGGCAGTGCGGCGACGGGCGTGGGGTCGATGCTCGGCAAGCACCACGAGGGGGCGCTGCGTAGCCGCAGTGGATCAGTTGGCAGGCGAGGCCGAGAACAGCCAGATGAACTCGTCCGTGCGCGGGTTCCAGTCGATCCGCTCGCTGACGCCGTAGGCATCGAGCTGCTTGTAGAGCGGCACCACGTACGCCTGCTCGTGGATGATCGCCGTGGCTTCGCGGTAGGCCGCCAGACGCGCCTCGCGATCGACCGTGGTGCGGCCGGCGTCGAGCAGCGCGTCGAGCGCCTCGTCGCTGGTGTAGGACAGGAGCTCGTCGGTGCGAAGCAGCGGCACCAGGATGAAGTCGGCGTCGAGCGGCGCGTTGCCCCAGCCGATCAGGTAGAGATCGGGCGCGTTGCCGGAGAAGAGCGCGCCGACGTAGGCGCCGTACTCGGTCACCTGCAGGTCGACGTCGAACCCGACGGCACCGAGCTGCGCGGCCACCGCCTGCGCCACCTGGACGTCGTTGACGTAGCGGCCGCTCGGCGTGCCGAGCTGGACGCGCAGACCCTCGTGCCCGGCCTCGGCGAGGAGCTCGCGGGCGCGCTCGGGCTCGAACGGGTAGGGCGCCAGGTCGGGGTTGAAGCCGAAGTCGACCTCGGTGAGCAGTGCCACGGTCTCGACGGCGAGGCCGTCGAAGATGCCCTCGATGATGCCCTCGACGTCGATCGCCAGGTTGAGGGCTTGACGGACGCGAACGTCGCGCAGCGCCTCGTTCTCACCCAGGGTGTTGATGCCGATGTAGATGACCCGGGCGCCGGCCACCGTCTCGAGCCGCGCGTTCGGGGCCGCCTCGATCGCGCCGACCAGGCTCGGCGGCACCTGCACGATCAGGTCGGCCTCGCCGGCCGCCAACGCCGAGTAGCGCGTGATGGCCTCGGGCACCGGGCGGAAGATCACGTCGCTCACGGCTGGGGCGCCGCGCCAGTGGTCCTCGAAGGCGGTCAGCGCGAGTTCGACGTCGCGGGTCCAGGAGACGAAGCGGTAGGGCCCGGTACCGACCGGCGCCGTGGCGAAGGCCGCCGCACCCGCCGCTTCGTAGGCGGTCGGCGAGACGATCAGCAGCTCGCTGAAGTAGTGCTCGGCCAGCGGGGTGGGTCGCGTGGTGGTGATGCGCACGTTGTACGGCGTGACGGCGACCGCTTCGGCGATGAACGAGAAGCCGCCGGCGATGGGTGAGGCGGCCTCCTCGTCCTGGATGCGCTCGATGGTGTACACCACCGCCTCGGCGTCGAAGGGCGTGCCGTCGTGGAAGGTGACGCCTTCGCGCAGCGTGAACTCCCACGTGACGTCCGAGGTGGCGGTCCACGACGCCGCCAGCGAGGGCGCGAAGGAGCCGTCGGGGTTCTTGAACAGCAGCGCGTCGTAGATGTTGAGCAAGGCGTTGAAGGTCGGCGTCTCGCGGTTCTGGGTGGGATCGAGCGTGTTCGGGTCGGCCGATTGCATGACCACGACGGGTTGCGCGCTGGCAAGGCCGACGAGCAGAGCGAGGGTGAGCGCGAGCAGCGCTCGGACGGTCCGGGGCATGTGGTGACCTCCTGCGCTCGGTCGGCCGCGGCCGCCGAGCCTCGAACGTAGCCCGCGGATGCCGGGCTTGCCGCCAATATACCGAGCGCCGTGCGCCAACCCCGGCCGCCGGCGGGCAGACGGTACCCTAGCGCAGGATGCTGCGTTACCTCACACGCCGTCTGGTGCTGTCGCTGGTGGTCCTGTTCGGTCTGTCGCTGCTCGTCTTCGCGATGATCGCCGCCTCGGGCGATCCCGTGCGCCTGCTGCTCCCACCGGATGCCACCGCCGAGCAGGTGGCCCAGTTCCGGCAGCGCCTGGGGCTCGACGACCCGCTGCCGGTGCAGTACCTGCGCTTCCTGGGACAGGCGGTCCAGGGTGACTTCGGCGACTCCATCCAACTGCGTCAGCCGGCGCTGGAGCTGGTGCTGGCGCGCTTGCCCGCCACCCTCTCGCTGGCCGGACTGGCGGTCGCGTTCGCCGTGCTCATCGGCGTGCCCCTCGGTGTCCTCACGGCCCTGAAGCGCAACACCCTGGTCGACACCGTCGTGACCTCGCTGGCGGTGGTCGGGCAGTCGACGCCGATCTTCTGGGTCGGCGTGATGAGCATCCTGTTGTTCGCGGTCGAGCTGCGCTGGTTGCCGAGCTCGGGCGTGGGTACCTGGCGCCACTACGTGCTGCCGACGTTCACGCTGACGTTGTTCCTGCTGGGCGGTCTGGTGCGCGTGACCCGCACGAGCATGCTCGAGGTGCTGTCGAAAGCCTACGTGCGGACCGCCACCGCCAAGGGCCAGGTGCGGCGCCTGGTGGTATGGCGTCACGCCTTCCGCAACGCCGCGATCCCGATCGTCACCCAGATCGCGCTGCAGTTCCGCTTCGTCATCGGCGGCAGCGTGATCACCGAGACGATCTTCGCCTGGCCCGGGCTGGGGCGGCTGCTCGTGCGCTCGGTGTACGCCCGCGACTACCCCGTCGTGGAGGCCGGCGTGTTCGTGGTGGCTTTGCTGCTCATCGTGATCAACACGCTGGTCGACATCTCCTACAGCCTGCTGAACCCGAAGGTCGACCTCGCGTGAGTGGCCGCGCGTGGCGCGCCTGGTGGCGGCAGCC
>PXAU01000401.1 GCA_003567075.1 Trueperaceae bacterium | reverse complement strand
GCGGCGCGCGTCGCCGAAGTCGGTGTGGCCGCCGAACACGCCGGCGCTGCCGTCGCCGCGGCCCCACCAGGCGTCCTTCATGTGGACGTGGACGATGCGGTCGCTGAAGCGCCGGATGAAGGCGACGTAGTCGACCCCTTGGTACCCGAGGTGCGAGGGGTCGTAGTTGAAGCCGAAGGCGCGATGGCCGTTCACCGCCGCGACGGCGCGCTCAGCGGAGGCGATGTCGAAGGCGATCTCGGTCGGGTGCACCTCCAGGCCGAAGCGCACGCCCACGTCGGCGTAGGCGTCGAGGATGGGTGTGAAGCGGCGGCCGAAGTCCTCGAAGCCGGCGTCCCAGTAGGCCTGTGAGGTCGGCGGGAAGGCGTAGAGAGCGTGCCAGATCGACGAGCCGGTGAAGCCGTTGACGACCTTCAGCCCCAAGGCCGCGGCGGCCTTGCCGGTGGTGATCATCTCCTCGGCCGCGCGCTGGCGCACGCCCTCGGGGTCGCCGTCGCCCCACACGTGGGCCGGCAGGATGTCCTGGTGGCGCTCGTCGATCCGGTCGCAGACCGCTTGGCCCGCCAGGTGGTTGGAGATGGCGAAGAGCTGCAGGTCGTGCTCGGCCAGCAGCGCCTTGCGCTCCTCGACGTAGCTCGGGTCCTCGGCGGCGCGGCGCACGTCGAGGTGATCGCCCCAGCAGGCGAGCTCGAGGCCGTCGTAGCCCATCTCACGCGCGAGCGGCGCGAGTTCGGCGAGGGGCAGGTCGGCCCATTGGCCGGTGAAGAGGGTGACGGGACGGGGCATGGGGCCTCCAATGGTGGCGGCGCGGCGAACGCGCCGCGCGAGACGAGGGACGGGGCGGCCGCGGGGCCCGGTCCGGGCCGGCGGCCGCCCCGCCTAGAGGTATTGGATGTCAGCCGCTCAGAAGGGGCTGTCGGGGAAGTAGTAGTCCGCCGCGTTCTCGGGCGTGATGAGCGGGCTGTCGAGGATGTAGCGGCCGAGGGTGGGGACGTTGCTGACGAAGCGCAGCGCGGTCACTTCCATGGCCGTGGCGATCATGGCGGGCGGGTAGAGGACGTTCACGGGGACGAGGCGGTCGCCCTCCATGACGCGCGCGATCATCTCCTTCATGCCGGCGCCGGGGACGATGAAGACCTCGTCGGTGCGGCCGGCCTGCTCGAGCGCCTCGATCACGCCGATGGCGATGTCGTCGTCCTGGGCCCAGATGGCGTCGATCTCGGGGAAGCGCGTGAGGAAGTCCTGCATCACCTCGAAGCCGTCGTCGCGGTTCCAGTAGGCGTAGCGGCTGTCGAGCACCTCGATGTCCGTGCCCTCGATGACCTCCATGAAGGCGTCGAAGCGCTCGTTGTCGATGGTGGTCGGGATGCCGCGCAGGATGACGATCTTGCCCTCGCCGTCGAGCGCTTCGACCATGTACTCAGCCGAGACGCGGCCCATGGCCGGGTTGTTGCCGGCGACGTGGATGTCCTCGATCCCTTCGCGTGCCAGGCCGCGGTCGACGACCGTCACGAACACGCCGCGGTCCTTGACGCTGGCGACGGGCTCGGTGAGGGGATCGGACTCGAACGGCAGGATCACGAGCGCGTCGATGTTGTGGATGGCGATGAGGTCCTCGAGGTCGTCGGCCTGCTCGGCGGGGCTGCCGGCGGTGTTGATGATGATCTCGAGGTTGGGGTAGGCGGCCTCGAGGCGCGTCTTGGCTTCGCCCGCCCACCAGTTGACGCCGCCGGTCCAGCCGTGCGTGGCGGCCGGGATCGAAACGCCGATGACGGTGGTTTGCGCCACGGCGAAGCCGAGGAGAAGGGCGATGGTGACGAGCAGAATGCGGGTCATTCGTGGCATGGTTCCTCCGATGCGAGAAAGGCGTGGTTCGTGGCGGTGTGACGGTCGTGATCGAACAGGTGCCGACCTCCTTCCGTGGCGGCGCCCAACCATCCGTGGCGGCGCTCAGCGGCCGCCGCGGCCCCGTTGCAGGAACACGGCGCCGATGATGATGAGTCCCTGCACCGCGCCGTTCAAGTACTCGCTGATCGCGGCGGTGAGGTTGAGAACGTTGCCGATGAGGGAAAGCATGATCGCGCCGACGACGGTGCCCCAGACGTGGCCGTAGCCGCCCTTGAGGGCGGTGCCGCCGATGATCACCGCGGCGATCGCCTCGAGCTCCCACAGGATGCCGGTCGAGCCCGACGCGGAGCCCAAGCGCGGCACGTAGAGGATGACCGCGATGGCGACGCAGACCCCCTGGATGACGTACGTGAGGGTGCGTATGCGTTCGACGCGTACGGAGGCGTAGCGAGCGACCTCCTGGTTGGAACCGATGGCGCGCACGTAGCGGCCGAAGCGGGTGCGGTGGAGCACGATCGCACCGATGATCGCGACCGCTGCGAAGGCCCAGACCGGGATGGGTACGCCGAGGAAGCTGCCGAAGAAGACCGGTCTGTAGAAGCCGCGCACGGTGAAGTCGAGCGAGATGGTTCCACCGTCGGCCAGGTAGATCACCAGCGACCGGAAGATGCCCAGCGTGCCGAGCGTGACGATGAAGGCCTCGATGCGTCCGCGGGTGATCGCTATCCCGTTGGCGGCGCCGGCCAGGAGTCCGGCCACGAGCACCATGCCGACGCCCATGAGCACGACGGTCAAGGGCGCTAGGTCGTTGCCCGAGAGGACGTTCATGACCAGGATCATGGCGCCGGCCAGGAATGCCGCCATCGAGCCAACCGAGAGATCGATGCCCCCGGCGATGATCACGAAGGTGCCGCCGACGGCGATGATGCCGATGAAGGCCGAGCGGGTGAGGACGTTGAAGAGGTTGGTGGTGGTGAGGAAGGCCGGGTGGATCAGCGAGCCCACGATGAGCAGGAGCACCAGACCCAGCAATGGCGTGAGCTGCTGCCAGGGGATGCGCCCCAAGCGTTGCCGCCAGAGCGGCGCGGGCGACCCGACGGCTTCAGGCCGCGCCATGGAGCACCTCGGGCCTCGCTGCGCTCAGCGTCGGGTCGTGGCGCAGGCCGGTCGCGTAGGCCATGATCGTCTGCTCGTTCATGTCGTCCCCTTCGACGATTCCCTTGACGTGACCGTCCTGCATCACCACCACCCGGTGGGCGACGCCGAGAAGCTCCTGCAGCTCACTCGAGATGAGCACCACAGAAGTGCCCTTGGCGATGAGCTCGGCGATGTAGAAGTAGATCTGTCGCTTGGTGCCCACGTCGATGCCGCGGGTGGGCTCGTCGAGGATCACCACGTCAGGCGTGGTCAGCATCAGTTTTGCCAGCACCAGCTTCTGCTGGTTCCCGCCCGAGAGGGCGCCGGCGTGCACGTCGAGGCGCGCGACGCGCACGTCGAACTCGCGCACCGAATGCTCGAGCGCAGACTGCTCCTTGCGGATGTTGGTGAACGGCCGCGCGAAGCGCTCGAGCGCCTGGAGAGTCAGGTTCTCGCGCAGGCCTTTGCTGAGCAGCAGGCCCTTGCCCTTGCGGTCTTCGGTGAGGTAGGCGACGCCCGCGCGCTTGGCGTCCTCGGGATGGCTCCAGCGCACGGGCCGGCCGTCCTTGCGCACGGTGCCGTGCTTTGGCCTGAGGCCGATGACCCCTTCGAAGAGCTCGGTGCGGCCGGCGCCGACGAGGCCGGCGAAGCCGAGGATCTCGCCCTTGCGCAGCGCCACCCTCACGTGCTCAACGTGGCCCGGCACGCTGACGTCGTCGAGTTCGAGGACGGGCGCGGCGTCGTCGGCCAGCGCCGCCTTGGCCGGGTACATGTCGGCCAGGTCGCGGCCGACCATCCGCCGTGCCATCTCGGCCGGTGTCAGGTCGGTGACGTCGAAGGTGCCGATCTTGTAGCCGTCGCGCAGGATCGTGACGCGATCGGCGATGCGCTTGATCTCGTCGAGCTTGTGCGACACGTACAGCACCGCCACGCCGTCGGCGGTGAGGCGCCGCACCAGGTCGAACAGCACCTCGGTCTCGCGGCCGGTGAGCACGTCGGTGGGCTCGTCCATGCAGAGGACGCGCACGTCGCGCGACACGGCCTTGGCGATCTCGACCATCTGCGCTTGCGACACCGACAGCTGGCGCACGCGCCGGTTGACGTCGACCTTCGTCTGCAGGGTCGCGAGGAGCTCGCGCGTCGCCTGCTTCTGGGCCTGGCGGTCCACGAGCCCGAAGCGGTGGCGTTCGTGCCCCAGGAAGACGTTCTCCTCGACGCTCAGGTCGGGCACGAGGCTGAGCTCCTGGTGGATCATCACGATGCCGTTCGCCTCGGCGTCGGGCGGATCGCGGAAGCGCCGCGACGTACCGTCCAGGATGACCTCACCGGCGGTGGGCGCATGGTAGCCGGACACGAGCTTCAGCAGCGTCGACTTACCAGCCCCGTTCTCACCCAGGATGGCGTGGACCTCGCCAGGTGTCACGTCAATGTCGACCGCGTGAAGGACCTCCACCGGGCCGAAGGCCATCGACAGGCCGCGACCGACGAGCTTCGGTTGGTCGCGCTCGCTCGATGGCTTCCGCGGTGTCGTGCTGGAGGTCACGTGGCTCCTCTCGGGGGTTCGGATTTGCGTTTCATCGTGTGTCTAACTAAGTGCTAAAGTAGCAGCGGATGCGCTTGTCGTCAAGGGGTCGATGGTCCTCATGGCTGACCTGCGGACAGGACCCCGGGTGAGAGGAGCGAACGGTGGCCTCCACGCCCCACCGCCTGAACCCTGCGCTGATCCGGCGGCTCAACGTCGCCCGGGTCTTCCACGCGCTGCGGCTCGTCGGCGGCGCCAGCCAGCGTGAGCTGGTG
>PXAU01000386.1 GCA_003567075.1 Trueperaceae bacterium | reverse complement strand
TCGTGGCCCGTGCTCGCGCGCGAGGTGCGCGGCAAGGTGCTCTCCTACCGGCAGGAGGAGTTCGTCACCGCCGCCAAGGCCATCGGCGCGCGCAACCCCTACATCGTCTTCCGCCACATCCTGCCGAACGTCATCAGCCACGTGATCGTGGTGCTCACCATCACCATCCCCGAACTCATCCTGGCCGAGGGGGCATTGAGCTTCCTGGGCCTGGGCATCCAGCCGCCGCTGGTCAGCTGGGGCGTGCTCCTCAGCGACGCCACCACCCTCGAGACCCTCGGCCGCAACCCCTGGATCATGATCCCCGGCGTCGCCATCCTGGTGACCGTGCTGGCGTTCAACTTCCTCGGCGACGGCCTGCGCGACGCGGTCGACACGACCTCGCAGCTCTAGCCCCGCACGGCCCGGTCGCCGCCCGTCGGCGCTCGCCAGCGGCCCCGTTCGGCGCCTGCCAGCGGCCCGCCAGCGGCACCGCACCGCGCGCGGTCGGGAGCGAACCGCGCCCAAAAGGAGCACCCGTCCATGCCCAAGATCAGCTTCATCGGCGCCGGCAGCACGGTGTTCGCCAAGAACCTCCTCGGCGACATCCTCTCGTTCCCGGAGCTGCACGACGCCGAGATCAGCCTGTTCGACATCGACCCCGAGCGGCTGCAGACGTCCGAAGTGGTGGCCCGCAAGGTCGCCGAGACGCTGGACGCCAGCCCCCGCATCGAGACCACCACCGACAGCGAGCGCAGCTTGGACGGCGCCGACTACGCCATCTGCATGATCCAGGTGGGCGGCTACCGGCCCGGCACCGTCACCGACTTCGAGGTCCCGAAACGCTATGGCCTGCGCCAGACGATCGCCGACACGCTCGGCATCGGCGGCATCATGCGCGGCCTGCGGACGATCCCGGTGCTGCTCGAGATGGCGAGCGACATGGAGCGGCTCTGCCCGGACGTCACCTTCCTCAACTACGTCAACCCGATGGCGATGAACTGCTGGGCGCTGGCGCGCGCCAGCCGCATCCGCACGGTCGGGCTGTGCCACAGCGTGCAGGGGACCGCGGAGCAACTCGCGCGCGACATCGGGGTGCCCATTGGCGAGATCAACTACGTCTGCGCCGGCATCAACCACATGGCCTTCTACCTCACCTTCGAGCGCGCCGGCGAGGACCTCTATCCGCGCATCCGCCAGGTGGTGGAGGAGGACCGCGTGCCCGACTGGAACCGCGTGCGCTACGACCTCCTCGGGCGCCTCGGCTATTTCGTGACGGAATCGAGCGAGCACCTCGCCGAGTACCTGCCGTACTTCATCAAGCGCGACCGCCCCGACTTGATCGAGCGCTACAACGTCCCGCTCGACGAGTACATCCGCCGCTGCGAAGAACAGATCAAGGGCTGGCAGAGCTTGCGGCGCGAGCTCGAGGATCCCACCGTGACCCTGCCGGTGGAGCGCAGCCACGAGTACGGCTCGCTCATCATCCACAGCCTCGAGACAGGCGAACCGCGGGTGGTCTACGGCAACGTCCCGAACGAGCACCTGATCGACGACCTGCCGCTCGGATGCTGCGTCGAGGTGCCCTGCCTGGTCGACAAGAACGGTATCCAGCCGACCCGCATCGGGTCGCTGCCACCCCAACTGGCCGCCCTCATGCAGACGAACGTCAACGTCCAGGCGCTCACGGTCGAGGCGGCCTTGACGGGCGAGCGCGAACACGTCTACCACGCGGCCATGCTCGACCCGCACACGGCCGCCGAACTCGACTTGGACCAGATCTGGTCGTTGGTGGACGACCTCATCGAGGCCCACGGCGACTGGTTGCCGCCCTTCACCGACGACCGCTAGGCGCCGAAGATCGCGAGAGGAACGTCATGCCCACCATCACCCTCATCGGCGCTGGGAGCGTCGTCTTCACCCGCAACCTGTGCAGCGACATCCTGCTCGCCCCCGCGCTGCAGCACGCCACCATCCGGCTCATGGACATCGACGCCGCGCGCCTCGGCCTGGCCCGCGACCTGGTGCAGGCCATCATCGACGGGCGCCGCCTCCCGGCCACCGTCGAGGCCACCACCGACCGGCGCGAGGCCGTCCGCGGCGCGGACTACGTGGTCACCACCTTCCAGCAGGGCGGCCTCGAGGCGTACGACCTCGACATCGCCACGCCGCGCCGCTTCGGGGTGGAGCAGTGCGTGGGCGACACCCTGGGGCCCGGCGGCGTGTTCCGAGCGCTGCGCACGATCCCGGTGCTGCTCGACCTCTGCGACGAGCTCGACGAGCACGCCCCGGACGCGCTGCTGCTCAACTACGTCAACCCCATGGCGGCGAACTGCTGGGCCGTTGCCGCCGGCACCGGCCGCCCCCACGTGGGTCTGTGCCACAGCGTCCAGGGCACCAGCGAGATGCTGGCGCGCTGGATCGACGTGCCGTACGAGGAGATCGTCCACCACTGCGCGGGCATCAACCACCAGGCCTTCTTCCTGACCTTCCGGCGTGGTCGCGAGGACCTCTACCCGCGCCTCTGGGACGCGATCGAGCGGCCCGAGGTGATCGCCGAGGAGCCGGTCCGCACCGATCTCATGAAGAGCTTCGGCTACTTCGTGACCGAGTCCAGCGGACACGCCAGCGAGTACGTCCCGTACTTCCGCAAGAGCGCGCGCATGATCGAGGACGAGCTCGTCCCGCGCTTCACGGACCCCGTCAACGCCTGGTTCGGCCTAGGCCGCACAGGCGGCTACCTTGCGCACTGCCACGCGCGCGAGCGCGAGGCACGCGGCGAGGACGAGGCCCTCATCGCCGGCGACGCGCCGCTCCCCAGCCAGCGCAGCCACGAGTACGGCTCGTTCATCATCGAGGCGATCGAGACCCACGTGCCCGCGCGCGTGAACGGCAACGTCCCCAACCGCGGGGCGATCACCAACCTGCCCGACGACTGCTGCGTGGAGGTCCCCTGCCTGGTCGACGGTAACGGCGTGCAGCCGACGTTCATAGGCGCCCTGCCGGAGCAACTCGCGGCGCTCAACCGCACCAACGTCAACGTCCAGGCGCTGATCGTCGAGGCCGCCCTGAGCGGCGACACGGACGCGGTCCACCACGCGGTCGCGCTCGACCCGCTCACGGCCGCGGTGTGCACCCTGCCGCAGATCCACGCCATGGTGGACGCCATGCTCGAGGAACAGGCCCGCTGGCTGCCGCAGTTCGAGGGGCGCTGACGGCCGGTGAGGCGCGCGCCGAGGACCGAACCGAGGCGGCGCCTACGCCGGCCCGCCGGGCTGGATCACGCTCTTCACGACGCCGTCGAGGTAGTCGGCTTGGAGCGCGAAGGCCTCGGGTGTGCCAGCGAGATCGAACCGGTGCGTGACGACCGGATCGAAGCGCACCTTCCCGGCCTGCACCATCTGCACGGCGCGAGGATAGACGTGGCGCATGCGGCGCGACATCTTGATCGTGAGTCCCTTGCGCCGCACCAGCGCCGCGTCGAACGCGAAGCGGTTCCCGGTGGGGATGCCGACCAGCACCAACCGTCCGCCGACGCGCACCGCCTCGGCCGCGTGCTGCGGCCCGTCGGGCGAGTTCGTGGCCTCGAGCACCACGTCCACACCGCGGCCGTCCGTCACGTCCAGCACGCCCGCGGCGTCGGCCGCGACCGCGTCGGCACCCAGCTCGCTGGCGAGCTGCCGCCTATACGACAGCGGATCGACGGCCACGATGCGGCCGGCGCCGCACATGCGCGCCACCTGCAGCACCAGCGCGCCGATCGCGCCCAGGCCCACCACCGCCACCGACGCCAGCGGCTTGAGACGCGCCAGATCGAGCGCGTGGATGGCGACCCCGAGCGGCTCGAGCAGTGCCCCCGTGGCCGCGTCGAAGCCCTCCGGCAGCGGGACGAGCTCCTGCGGGCGGGCGGCGACGTACTCCGACAAGGCACCAGGGTAGGGCGGCACGCCGGTGAAGCGCACGTCGGGACAGAGGTTGGTGTGGCCATCGCGGCACCACTCGCAGCTGCCGCAGGAGCGGTTCGGATCGACCGCGACGAGCGTACCGGCGGGAAGGTCACCGCCTTCGAGCACCTCGGCCGCGAACTCGTGGCCGAGCACGAACGGCGCCTCGGACTGGATCGCACCGATCGATCCCTCGAGGTAGTGATGGAGATCGCTGCCGCAGACCCCCACGGCCTTGACCGCCAGGACGACCTCGTCCGGCGCCGGCACGGGGTCCGGGATCGTCTCGAATCGCAGGTCGCGGATGCCGTGCAGCCTGACGGCCCTCACCGCTGCGCCGCCGACGTTGGCGCGTTCACATCAGGCGCGCGGGCGCTGGACCTGGGGTGCCGCTCGAGCATCATCGCCTCCCGACGCGACGCCGCGAGCCGGCGCGCGGGAGCGCGATCCGATGCGGCGCGCGAACTAGCGGCACTGTACCTGACGGGCCACCGAGGCGGCTCGCGGCGACGATGGCGAACGGAGGGGTAAGCATGTACACGATCGGCATCGACTTCGGCACGGAGTCGGCCCGGGCGCTGCTGGTTCGGGTATCCGACGGTGCTGAGCTGGCCACCGCCGTGCACGCGTACGGCGACGGCGTGATCGACCGGCACCTGCCCGGCAGCGACGAGCCGCTGCCGCCCGACTGGGCGTTGCAGAACCCCGACGACTACGTCGAGGCGGTCCGGCGCTCGGTCCCGGCCGTGCTCGAGCAGGGCGGCGTGAGACCCGAGGAGGTCATCGGCCTGGGCATCGACTTCACCTCGTGCACGATGCTGCCCACCACCGCCGACGGCACCCCGCTGTGTCGCCTGCCCGAGC
>PXAU01000100.1 GCA_003567075.1 Trueperaceae bacterium | reverse complement strand
GAGTTCGAGGCCGCCGCCTACGTGCTGGAGCGGCGCCTCGCGGGTCTCGTCGAGTCGCACGAGGTGCACCTCGCGCGTCGGATGGTGGAGTTGGATGCGGCCTCGACGCGGTTCCGGGGCCGGGTTCCAGAGGCGCATCACGGTGCCGCTGCCGCTGTCGGCGGGCTTGAAGGCCGAGAGCGTGAAGGGTGCTGGCACCGAGGCGGCGCTGACGCTCGCCTGCCCCGGTGCCGGGAACGCGCGCGGAGGCGTAGCGAAACGCTCGGCCTCGAGCACCAGGGGGCCCTCCCACCAGGCGCCATGGAAGGGCACCACGGCGAGCTCGAAGCGGTGCCGGCCGTGGCACTGCGCCTCGGGCGTCGGGAGTGCGGGGCCGGCGCCTTGTGGGCGGGTCGGTAGGTCGTCGCGCGAGAGCCAACCGACGCAGCGCACAAGCGTGATGGCCAGGTCGACGCCGTCGTTGCCCGGGAGGGCCTGGTACTCCGGTAGCCCGCGGTTGAGCAGCGCCAGCCCGAGCTCGCTCGACGGGTCCGACAGCGCCACGAAGCGGCGCTGGTGGCCCGTGCCGGCGGGCGCCTGGTACCAACCTTCGGCAGCTGGTGGACGCACGGCACGCGCGACGACCTGGAAGTGGCCGTCGGCCCAGACCTGCTCGGCCTGGCAGCCGCTGGCGACCAGGAGCCGGAGCCGGTGGTCGTCGGCGCGGTTGTCGAGTTCGACGGCGAGGTCGAGTCGATGGGCGTCGGCCTCGAGCGAGAGCGTCAGCCGTATCTCGAGGCTGGTCGCTCCCACGCGACTGCGGCGATCGGGTGCCAGGCGCTCTGGCAGTACGAGCTGGTAGTGGAGCGCGGCGGCGGCGCGGACGGGGCCCGACTCGACGATCCGAGCCGGCTCACTGCTCGTGGTGACGGTGATCGTCGGTCCCACCGGCGCAGCGTCGTACTCGTCGCCGGCGTCGCCGGTGTCCTCGAAGCGCAGGTGCAGGTCGCGGCGGCTGCCGTCGCCGAGGTCGATCAGGGTGACGGCGCCAGCGGCGTCGATCTCGGCCTGCACGCGACCGTTGTCGAGCACCACGGTGTCGCCGCGCTGCCTGGCGGTGGCCGCCGGCTCGAGCGCGAGGCGGGTTGCGTCGCCTGCGAGCGCGTTCGATCCGTCGCCGGCGTCGCCCTGCGCGTCGTCGGTCGTGCCCGCGTCCGCGTTCGTCGCCGTGACCCGAACGCTGGTGACACCGAGCGGCGGGAGCTCGGCCAGGAAGCAGACCCGGACCTCCTCGCACGGCTCGTCGGCGCGGCCGGGCAGGCTGTCGAGCCGCACGTCCAGCTGCTGCGGGAGGGTCCGGCCCTCGGCGTCCAGGAGCGCCAGTCGTGCGGCGCCCCCGACCGGCAGCCGCAGCTCACTCGTGAGCACGGCGCGCGTGGCGACGGGTAGCGGATTGAAGAGCACCAGGTGGCTGGTCTCGCGACGCTCGTCGCGGGGATCGTCGCGGTGCGCGGCCAGGTGGTCGATGGCGCGCCGGCAGATGTCGTCGCCCAGCTGCGTCACCTGCTCGAAGCGCTGCAGCATGTCGCGGTGGACGGGGTCGATCGAGCAGCCGCAGATGGAGTCGTGGGCGTGGTTGAGCAGCAGCCGACGCCAGGCGAGCCGGAGCAGTGCCCGGAGGTCGGGACCGCCGCGGTCGCGCGCGAGCGCCGCGAGCGGCTCGGCATAGCGCTCCAGCAGGTCCTGCGCACGCTGGTTCGCCTGCTTGAGGTACATCCGCGTGGAGAGCACGCCGCTGAGCACGTGGTGGTAGCGGCTGCCCCGGAACTCGCCTTCGTACGTCGCCAGTGCCGAGGCCTGCGCCTGGGCGGCGCGCACGTACTCCTCGACGTCCGCGTGCAGCACGTCGACGTGCTCGAAGGCCTCATCGAGATCGGCGACGATGGCCGGCAGGTTGGCTTGGGGGAAGAGGTGGTCCGAACCGTTGAGCATCAGCACCGCCTCGCCGGTGGCGTAGGCGTCGAGGCCCCCTTCGAGTCGCCGCAGGGCGTCCCCGAGCCACTCGGGCAGACGCACCTCGAGGTCGCCAGCGCCATACAGGGCCGTCTCGAAGTGCTGGCGCGCGCGCTCGGGGTCGTAGTCGTCGCGCAGCTCCCAGTCGAGATGGCCGATCGCGGCGGCGGCGGAGTAGGTGGCCACGAGGTGCACCGCGAAGACGCGCGTGGTGCCGTCGGCCGCAAGCCAGCAGAACTCCGATCGCAGGCGTTCGCCCTCGTCGCCGACGCCGCGCTGGAACACCACCGCGTCCAGGCCGAAACCCTTCACGATCAGGGGCAGCTGGGCGATGTGCCCGAAGGAGTCGGGGGTGTAGGCCAGCGGCATCGGGGGGCCGAAGCGGCGGCAGCTCGCCAGGCCGTGGGTGAGGTTGCGTACCAGCGCCTCGGGGCTCACCAGGAACTCGTCGGCCAGCACGTACCAGGGGCCGATGCGCAAGCGGCCGGCGCGGACCTGTGCGGCGATCTCGGCCGCGCGCTCGGGGCGCACCTCGAGGTAGTCGTCGAGTACGACGGCTTGGCCGTCGAGCGTGAAGCGCCGGTAGCCGGGGTCGTCTCGCAGCAGCTCGAGGACGCGGTCGACGACGTCGACCAGCCGTGCCCGGAACGCTTCGAAGGGTTGGTACCACTCGCGGTCCCAGTGGGTGTGCGGGACGAGGTAGACGGTCCGGTGGGCTCGCTTCATGCGCTCGACTCCCGGATCACCAGCTCGTGGGGGACCCGCCGTTGCCTGACGACACCGTCGTTGGCGTGGTCGATGGTGTCCAGCAGGAGCTCCATGGCGCCGCGTCCGAGCTCGAAGGCGTTCAGCTCGACGCTGCTCAGGCGCGGGTTCGTGTACTGCGTCAGGTCGTCGTTGTTCATGCCGATGATCGCGACGTCGTCGGGGACGCGCAGGCCGCGCTCCTGGAGGGTACGCATCGCGACCACGGCGTTCGGGTCGGCGACGGTGACGATCGCGTCGCATACCCGGCCGTCGTCGAGGTGCGCCGCGAGCACGCCGCGAACGTCGTCGGGCGGCCCTTCGACGTAGGCCACGCTGGGGCGCACGCCGGCCTCCGCGCAGGCCTGCCTGAAGCCCCGTTCGCGGTCTTGGGTGAAGGTGCGCGAGGGGGGACCGTTGAGGAGCAGCGGCGCCTTGCTTCCGGCGGCCAGCAGGTGCTCGCTCGCGTCGCGACCGACGGCGACGTTGTCGTTGTCGACGGTGGAGACGCCGTCGACGGGGCTCCGACCCAGGAGCACGTGGGGGAAGCGCGCGGCGACGACGTCTTGCAGCAGGCCGTCGTGCTCGCTGGGGTTCATCAGCACCAAACCGTCGGACCAGCGCTCGGCGATGAGGCGCTTGAGCACCTCGCGGGCCTCGTCTTCGTCCTGTGGGACGGTGAGCGTGAGGGTGTAGCCACCGTCGCGGGCGGCGTCGTGGAGACCGCGGAGGTAGCGGGTGAAGAAACCGCTCGACATGTTGGCCCCGAGCGAGGGGTCGAGCAGGTGGATGGACCAGGTGCGGCCACTGGAGAGACTGCGGGCGGCCCGCATCGGGTGGTAGTCGAGCAGCGTAGCGGCGTCGAGCACGCGCTGCCGGGTCGCGTGGCGCACCCGTGCGTCGCCGTTGAGCGCCAAGGAGGCGGTGGAAACGGAAACCCCTGCGCGCTTGGCGATGTCCCGGATGGTGCTCACGTCCTCCCAATCCGCGTCGCGAACGCTATCGAACCGGTTCGATGACGTGCCCAAGCACACGTCACATGGCGCAGGCAACGGCTTGTCCGTAGCTCGATGGTAGCGGCGGCGGCCGTTCGCGTCAAGCCGGAGGCGCGAAGGACGGTGCAGCAGAGGTCGGAGGGACGGCGCGCCGGCATCGACTCGCATGGTGCCGTGCGTGCGTCAGCGAGGCGTCAGGCGCGACGCTCGAGCCACAGGCGACACATCGGCATCACCCCAGGGGGCCGGGCGCCGTCGGCTCGCCACTGCGGTAGGAGCGCTCCGCCGCCTCGCAGGCCAAGAGCACGGCAACGCCCTCGTCCAGACCGGGTGCCGGCTGCGAGCCCGTGCGCAGCGCCGTGACGAACGCGGCCAGCTCTGCGCGGTACGCCTCGGCGAAGCGCTCGAGGAACCACGGCACGTGCGCGCGCTCGATGCGGCCCTTGCGGTAGAGCGTCAAGCGGTCGAGCTCGTCGGCCCGGACGACCCCCTTGCCTTCGCTCCCGCCGACCTCGAGCACGGTCTCGTAACCGTAGCCGGTGCGCAGGCGGTTCTCGATCACGCCCAGTGTGCCCGAGGCGAAGCGCAGCGTGATGAGCGTCGTGTCGGGCTTCCCGAGCTGCGTGAAGCGCGGTTCGGTCATCGCCGCACCGAGCGCCCGGATCTCGTCGATGGGCCCGCCGACGGTTAGGGCCAGGTCGAGGTCGTGGCTGAGCGTGTCGTGGAAGATGCCCGCCGCGTCGCGCATCGCCTCGAAGCTCGGACCCACGGGATCCGCCGTCACCGAGCGAAAGGTCTCGACCCGGCCGAGGACGCCGCTGTGCACGTGCTCGAGCAGGCGCGCCACGCCCGCGTCGAAGCGCCGCTGGAAGCCGATCTGGAAAGGGATACCGGCCTCGCGTACGCGCTCGGCGACGCGTAAGGCCTCGCGGCTGCCGGTGCCGAGCGGCTTCTCGCAGAACACCGCCTTGCCCGCCGCTGCCGCCGCCTCGATCAGCGCGCCATGCGTCGCGGCAGGTGAGGCGATCACCACCGCCTGGACGCGCTCGTCGGCGAT
>PXAU01000089.1 GCA_003567075.1 Trueperaceae bacterium | reverse complement strand
CGTGCGCCTCGAGCGCCGCCGCCAACCGGCGCACGCCTTCGCGCAACACGTCGGGCGTGGCGTGGGCGAAGCACACGCGCAGGTGCTCGCGCGCGGCCGCAGCCGCGGTTCCGTCGTCTGCTGCGGGCGTGAAGAGCGTGCCTGGCGCCACGCGGACGCCGTGGCGTCGCATTGCTTCGCGCACGGCCGGGTCGCGCACGTCGAGTCCCGGCAGATGCAGCCACAGGAAGTAGCCACCCGCGACCGGCGTGAAGCGCGCCTGCGGCAGGTCGCGCCGGAGCGCGTCGACCAGAACCTCATGGCGCTCGGCCAGCACGGCCCGCACACGCTGCAGGTGGGCATGCAGCGCGCCGCTGACGATGGCCTCGCGCACGACCGCGGCAACGAAGGGGTTCAGGCCGCCGCCACTGCGCAGCACGCCGCTTCGCGCCAGCCGCTCCAGGTCCGCTGGCGGCCCCTCGATCCACCCCAGCCGCAAGCCGGGCGAGAGGACCTTGGAGACGGAGTTCAGGCTCAGCACGTGGTCCGCCTGCGACGCCGCGAGGCTGCGCGGACGATCGGCCTCGGCGAAGCCGGTGAGGCGATAGACCTCGTCGGCGACGACACGCACGCCATGGCGTTCGGCGAGCCTCACGACCGCCTGCTGGCGGACCGGTGACATCGTCGCGCCGCTGGGGTTCGCGTAGGCCGGCACCAGGTAGAGCAGCGCAGCGGGCGCCGCCGCCAAGGCGGCGGCGAGCGCCTCTGGGACGATGCCCTCGGCGTCGCTGGCGACGCCTTCGACGTGCAGGTCGTGGTCGGCGAACTGCGCGAGCGCCAGGTGGTAGGTGGGATCGGCCACCAGCACGCGCTCACCCGGGCGCGTGAACAGGGCGCACACCAGGTGCAGCGCCAACGACGCTCCCGCGGTCACGAACAGTCGCTCGGGGGCGACCTCGCCGGCGCCCTCGGCCTCGAGCCACGCCGCGAGTGCGGCGCGGAAGCCGGCGTCGCCCGGTTCGTGCCCGTACTGGAGCAGGTCGGGGTCGAGGCCGGCGGTGGCCCGGTCCGCCGCCGCGCGCACGAGCGCCGCAGGCAGCAGCTCCGGACCGGGATCGCCGCGGGCGAGGTCGGCGACCCGCGCGTCGTGGCCGTGCTGCGTGGTGATCGATGAGGCCATCGTCGGAGTATCCCGAGCGCGCCGCTGGCGTGTCAACGGCGTCCGTCCCGCTCATCACGCCTCCAGGCGCCCCGATGCGGTCGCGTCGGGTCGCGTCGGGTCTCGTCGTGGTCCCGGCAGTTCGCTCGCGTCCGGTCGCGGCGGTCTAGCCGCGGCGGTACGATCGCGGCCTGGAGGCATCCGAGCATGACGCACCATCGGCCCGTCGACGCCCTGGTCTACCCCCGCTTCGAGGGCATCCGCACCTTCATGCGACTGCCGCACCTCGACACCACCGAGCGGCTGGCCGAGGCCGACCTGGCAGTCATCGGCGTGCCCTTCGACACCGGCGCCACCTACCGGGTGGGCGCGCGTTTCGGTCCGGCGGGCGTGCGTCAGGAGTCGATGCTGCTGCGGCCGTACCACCCCGAACTGGGGGTCGACGTGCACGCCGAGCTGTCGCTGGTCGACGCCGGCGACCTGCCGGTGACACCCGGCTACCTGCCGGAGTCGCACGCGCAGATCGAGGAGGCCGCGCGGGCGGTGCTTGCGACGGGGGTGACGCCGCTCTTCCTGGGCGGTGACCACTCGATCAGCCTGCCGCTCCTGCGCGCGGTCGCCGCGCGCCACGGACCCGTGGCGCTGGTGCAGCTCGACGCCCACGGCGATCTGTGGCCCGGCTACTTCGGTGGCAAGGACACCCACGGCACGCCCTTCCGGCGGGCGCTCGAGGAGGGCCTGATCGACCCCGGGCGCAGCGTCCAGATAGGGCTCCGCGGCCCGGTCTACGGCGCCGACGACGTCACCTTGCCCGAGCGCCTGGGGCTGGCCGCCATCAGCGCCGATACGCTCCACCGGCACGGCGTCGAGGCGGCACTGGAGCGCGTCCGCGCGCGCCTGGGCGCTGACGGTCCGCGCTACCTGAGCCTCGACATCGACGTGCTCGATCCGGTCTACGCGCCCGGCACCGGCACGCCCGAGGTCGGTGGGTTGAGCAACGTGCAGCTGCTGCAGCTGCTGCGAGGCCTAGCCGGTCTGTCCTTCGTCGGCTTCGACCTGGTCGAGGTGATGCCGGCGTACGATGTCGGAGCGCTCACCCAACTGCTGGCGGCCAACCTCGCCTACGAGCTGATCGCGCTGGCCGCTGTCGCGAAGCGTGGCGCAGCGTGAACCACCTGCGAGTCTCGCCGGCCCAAGTGCTGCGCGGCGAGGGCGCGCTGGAGGCATTGGCGTGTCGGCTGTCGCTCGCTGGCGCGGCGGGTGCGGACGGCGGCACCGCCCTCGCCGAAGGGCCCGTGCTGCTCGTGCACGGGACGGTTGGCTACCCGCGGGTGCGCAAGCGCTTGGACGCCGCGCTGGCGGCCGCCGGGGTGCAGGTACGGCGCCGCTGCCACGAGGGATCGTGCCACCCGGCGGCGCTCGCGGATCTGGCGGGCGAGGTCGAGCGCATGGGCGCGTCGTTGGTGCTGGGCGCGGGCGGCGGGAGGGTGATCGACACCGCCAAGGGCGCGGCGCTGCTGGCGCGTCGACCGTACGCGGCGCTGCCCACGAGCCCCGCCACCTGTGCTGCCAGCGCCGCGACGGTCGTAATGTACGACGAGGCCGGCCGGCACCAGGCGGTGCGTGAGGATGGGGTGGTGCCGGCGCTCTGCGCGCTCGATGCCGGCATCCTGGCCGCGGCGCCGGATCGACTGCTGGCCGCCGGCGTCGCCGACGCCTGGGCGAAGGTGCATGAGGTGCGACTGACCAGCAGCGGCACGGACCTGGCCTCCGCCACGGGACGCGCGGCCTTGGCTCTGCTGGACGATCTCGCCAAGCTGCTCGCCGAGCACGCTCGCGCCGCGCTGGCGGCCGGTCCCGGCGGCGAGCGCGAGCCCGCCTTGCTGGCCTCGCGCGTCCTCGTGGCCGAGGCGGTGGTGCTGTACCCGGGCCTGATCGGTGGGCTCGCCGGGGCCGAGGCCAAGCTGGCGCTGGCGCATCCGCTGCACGACGCGCTCACCTTCGTCGACGGCTCGCACGCCGCGTTGCACGGCGAGAAGGTGGCCTTCGGCACGCTGGTGCAGATCCGGCTGGCGGGCCGCGACGGCAGCGAAGCCAACGAGGACGCGCGCGGCCTCGCGATGCGAGCCGAAGCGGCAGCCTACGCCGAGCTGGGGTTGGTCTGCCATCTGGAGGCGCTGGGGTGCGCCGCGGCGCGCAGCGCACCGATCGAGGACGAGGTCGTGCGCCGTACGCTGGCCGACTCGTACGTGCAGCAGGCGTTGCCGGGCCTCCAGCCGGTCCGGCTGCGGGCGGCCTTGCGCGAGGTGGACGCGTACCTGAGGGGTTCGGATCGGCGTCGGCGCAGCGAGCGCGTCTCGCACGTCGCGAGGTAGGCGACGCGGACGGCCTCGTCGCGGTGTTCAGGCCTCGCTGCGGAGCGCCAACTGACGGATCGCCCCCAGGTGGTAGGCGCTGTGCGGCGCCAACGCCAGGATGCCGCGCAGCTGCAGCGGATCGCGCACGTCCAGGTCACCCTCGAGCCTGGAACGCAGGGCCTCGAACTCGCGCCGCAACGCCGCCTGGAGCGCTTCCCAGGCCGACTCGTCGACCGTCTCGAGCGACCAGCTCGCCGACCAGTCAGGTTGCCAAGGCGCCCCCTCGAGCGTGGCGTTCACCAGCGCCAGGTACCAGCGCAGGTGCTCGGCGTGCGCGGCGATGGTCGGGCCGCCCGGTCGTGCCGGACGTGACGCCTCCTGGGCCGACACGCCTGCCAGCGTGCCGAGCACGCCGGCATCGGGGCAGGGGCTCACGAACCAGGAACCCTCGGGCCAGGCGCCCTCGTACGCCTCGACCAGGAACGCGCGTGCGATGGCGAGCACGTCCCGTCGTGGGATCGCGTCGATGGTGGCCATGCTGGGCCTCCTTCCGCGTCGCCCGCCTGAGCGAACGGGCGCACTCCCGAGCCTAGACGCTATACGTGGCAGGGGCTGTCCGGTTCGCAGGCAACGGGAGCGACCCGACCGCCGTGCCGTCGCTGCGGTCGCGCGGCTGTGCCGTCGCAACGGCCGCACCGCCGCGCGCAGCCTTGCGTGGTAGCGTCCGCGCACGCCCCGTTCGCGGACCACAACCCGCCCGCTCCGCGGTCGACCCGCCGGGGCGCCGAGGCCATGACCGCCAGCGACGACCAGCTGCACCTCAACCCCGCCCAGCTCGAGGCCGCGACCGCCCTCGAGGGACCGTTGCTGGTGGTGGCCGGTGCCGGTACCGGCAAGACGCGCGTCATCGAGGCCCGCACCGAGCGTCTGCTCCGCGCAGGCGTGCCGCCCGAGCGGATCCTGCTGCTGACCTTCACGCGCAAGGCGGCCGGCGAGATGCTGCGCCGCACCGCTCGGCGCCACCCGAGCGCCACGAAGGTCCACGGCGGCACCTTCCACGCCGTGGCGTTCATGCTGTTGGCACGCTACTACCAGGCGCTCGGGTTGCCGCGACCACCGACGGTGCTTGACCAGGACGATGCCGCCAGCGCTATCGCCGTCGTGGTGCAACGCCTGGGCTATGCCAAGGACAAGCGCCGGCGGCTGCCGCGATCGGCCTCGTTGGCTGGCGTGTTCAGCCGCAGCACCAACCTCCAACGGCCACTGGCGGACGTGGTGGCCGAGTCGCTGCCCGACT
>PXAU01000149.1 GCA_003567075.1 Trueperaceae bacterium | reverse complement strand
CCAGGCGTCACCCGTCAGCCGTCAGCCGTCAGCCGTCGAGCTCGAAGCGTTCGACGAGCCGCGCCTGACCACGGGTGAGGTCGGCCAGCGCGCGGCGCCAGCGCTCCACCGCGTCGCTCCGAAGGTCGATCGTCACGAGCGCGCCAGCGGCGTCGTAGCCGGCATCGACCCGATCGACGGCGGCGTCCTCCGCGGCATGGCGGAGGACCGCGTCGACGGCGGCGTACGGCAGCCGCACGCGCCAGCGCTCACGATCCTCGACGCGCCTGACGCCGGCCGCGTCCAACGCCCGCGCGGCCACGCCGGCGTACGCCCGTGCCAGTCCGCCGGCGCCGAGCTTGGTGCCGCCGAAGAAGCGCGTCACCACGACCCCGACGCGGTCCAGGTCACGCTTGAGCAGCACCTCCAGCACCGGGCGTCCGGCCGTGCCGCCGGGCTCGCCGTCGTCGGAGAAACGCATCACCTCGCCCCAGCGCAGCGCCCACACGTGGTGCGAGGCGGCGCTATACGCCGCCCGGCGTTCGGCCAAGAACGGCTCGAGCCCGTCCAACGATGGCAGCGGAAGCGCCAACGCCAGGAAGCGCGAGGCCTTGACCACGTCCTCGTGTTCCGCCGGTCGAGCAACGGTCGCGAAACCCACGCGCGGCAGCGTACCAGCGAGCGGGACCAGCGGAGCTGCGTGCTAGACTCCCCGCCATGGGCAGCTTCCGTCCTGGGCGGCGATGTCGCGCCGGGCGCCCCACCTGAAGCCCATCCCGTCGCTTCCCGAGGAGCCCTCGCGGTGCGCACTATGCGCCGTTCGCTCCCGACCCGGCTGCACCGCTCGGCGCGGTCGGCGCCCCGCCCGGAGAACGCATGGCGCTCACGCTCTACAACTCCCTCACCCGACGCCTCGAGCCCTTCGAGCCGCTCGTCCCCGGCCGGGTCGGCATCTACGTGTGCGGCCCCACGGTCTACTCGGAACCACATCTCGGGCACGCCCGTGGCCCCGTCGTGTTCGACGTGCTGCGGCGATGGCTCGAACGCCAGGGCTTCACCGTCCGCTACGTCTCCAACATCACCGACGTCGGGCACCTCACCGACGACGCTGACGACGGCGAGGACAAGCTCGCCAAGCGCGCCAAGCTGGAGCGGCTCGAGCCGATGGAGGTGGCCGAGAAGTACTTCTGGGCCTACTTCGACGCGATGGAGCAGCTCGGGGTCCGGCGGCCCACCATCGTGCCGCGCGCGACGGGTCACGTGACCGAGCAGATCGCGCTCACCGAGGCGTTGCTCGAACGCGGCCTGGCCTACGAGTCGGGTGGCAGCGTCTACTTCGACGTCTCCGCCTGGGACGCCTACGGCGAGCTCTCCGGCCGCGATCCGAGCGAGCTGGTCGAGGGCACGCGGGTCGAAGTCCGGAGCGACAAGCGCGACCCGCGCGACTTCGCGCTCTGGAAGCGGGCCGATCCGGAACACATCATGCGTTGGCCCAGCCCGTGGGGCGAGGGCTTCCCTGGGTGGCACGTCGAGTGCTCGGTGATGAGCACGAAGTACTTGGGCGACGAGTTCGACATCCACGGCGGCGGTATCGACCTGGTGTTCCCGCACCACGAGTGCGAGCTGGCCCAGGCCCGCGCTGCCGGCAAGCCCTTCGCGCGCTACTGGCTGCATTGGAACATGCTCACCTTGGGCGGCGAGAAGATGTCGAAGTCGAAGGGGCACGTGGTCGACTTGGCGCCGCTGTTCGAGCGCATCGACCCGATGGTGGTGCGGTTTCACCTGCTCCGCTCGCACTACCGCTCGCTGTCGGACTTCGCCGACGAGGCGTTGCAGGCCTCGGCCGCGGGGCTCCGGCGGTTGCGCGGGGCGTATGCGTCATGGCCAAGCCACGCTGGCGCCGGTTCGCCGTCCGAGGCGTGGTCCGAGGCCAGAGCACGCTTCGCGGCCGCGATGGACGCCGACCTCAACACGCCCGAGGCGATCGCCGTGCTGTTCGACGTCGCCCGCGACGCCAACAAGGCCCGCGACGCCGGCGAGCTCGGCTGCGCGGCTGCGGCCAGGGCGCTCTTCGACGAGCTGCTCGGGGACGTGCTCGGGATCGAGGTAGCGCCCGCCACGGGCGATGAGAGCGAGCTGCTGGAGGGCGTCGTGGGGCTGTTGCTGGAACAGCGCGAGGCGGCTCGCAAGCGCCGCGACTTCGCCGCCGCCGACGACCTGCGCGAACGCCTCTCGGCCTTGGGGGTGAGCGTCGAGGACACGCCCGACGGGCCACGCTGGCGCCGGCTCGACTGACCGCGGCGGCCCAGCCCTGGCACCCTGACGCGACCGGACACGAGCGCAGGCGACGACACGCGAGCGCACGCGAGCGCACGCGACCGGACGCGACAGCACGCGAGCGCAGGCGACGACACGCGACCGGACGCGACAGCACGTGCGGCACGTCCCGGACCGCGGCAGCCGAAGCCCAGCGCTGTTCGGCCGCTGCCGGGCGCAGCACGGAGCGCTCGCAGCGGAGTCGCACGCTGGCGGCATGGCCAGCGACGACGAACGCCTCGCCCTGCTCGCGCTCAGCCTGGTGCCCGGCCTCGGCCCGATACGGCTGCGCGCGCTGCGCGAGCATCACGGCTCCGCCTGCACCGCCCTGGCAGCCGCTCGTGCTGGCGCCTGGCCACGGCTGCGCGGTGTCGCGAACAGCGCCGCGTTGGCAGGCGCCGTCGACGTCGAGGCCGCCACCCAAGCACTGGCGCGCTGCGCGCGCGCGGGCGCGTGGCTGCTCAGCGACGACGACGCGCGCTACCCCGAGCACTGGCGCCACTTCCCCGAGCTGCCGCCACTCTTGTGGGTGCGCGGGGTCTGGCCCCCAGGGCTGGACGCGTACCCCCCGGCGGCCGTCGCCGTGGTGGGGAGCCGCCGCGCCGACGCCGCCGCCTGCGCCTTCGCCCGCGATCTCGGCCGCACCCTCGCGAACGCCCAGGCGGTGGTGGTCTCGGGCCTGGCCTTCGGCATCGACGCCGCGGCCCACCGCGGCGCGTTGGCTGCCGGCCGCGGCGCCGCCGCCACGCTCGCAGTGGTGGCCGGCGGGGTGGATCGCCCCGGTCCCAGCGGCAACGCAGGCCTGGCGCGAGCCATCCTCGAGGCCGGAGGCGCCCTGGTGAGCGAGGCGCCGCTCGGGTACGAGCCGACCCGCGGCGATTTCCCGCGCCGCAACCGCTTGATCGCGGCGCTGGCCCGCGCCGTGATCGTCGTCGCCGCCGGCGAGGCGTCCGGCGCGCAGCTGACGGCCGGGCACGCCGCTCGCTTCGGGCGCGACGTCTTCGTCTGTCCGGCGCGCCCGTGGGACGACCACTTAGGCGGCAACCTGAGCCTGCTGCGCGACGGCGCCTCGCTCCTGCTGAGCGTGGCCGAGGCGCCCTCGCAGCTCGGCTTCGCGTCGGCGCAGGCGGCGTCGGCGGCGCAGCCGAGACCCGACGTGCCACCGGACGCCCTGCCGCCGGAGCTGGCGTGGGCGTGGGCGACGCTCACGACCACGCCGACGCCGCTCGATGCGCTGCTCGCGCGCAGCGGCATGCCCGTCGGTGCGACGCTGGCGGGGCTCGAGCAGCTCGTCGCGCTCGGGCTGTGCGAGGTCGACGGCGCGCGCCGCTACCGGCGCCGCTGACGTCGGCCCGCAACCGCTGACGTCGGCCGGCAACCGTTGACGTCGGCCTGGAAGGACCCGCCGCGCCTGGGCGCCACGCCCTAGGAACGTCGGTGCGGCCAACCGTCGACAGCGCGCACGCACGCTGATAGGCTTGAGATCGCATGCAGACCGGACCCGTTCCCGCCCGTGGGCACCGCCCGCGCGTGGGCGCGTGGAGCCGGTCGGCGCTGCAGGGATGGAAGGAGACCATCGTGAAGAAGATCCTCATCGCGTTCCTCGTACTGGCCCTGACGTCGGGCGCGGCCCTGGCCCAGGGCCTCACCGTCTGGACCACCTTCGGCGACGAGACCCTCGAGTGGTTGCAGGGCGAGGCGGCCAGCTTCAGCTCGGTGTTCGGCGTCGAGACCAGCGTGGTGCGCTTCGACATCGGCGAGCTGCAGCAGCAGGCTCTGCTGGCGGCGCCGCAAGGCCAGGCGGGCGACCTGTTCGTCGGCGTCCCCCACGACCAGATCGCGGGGCTCGCGTTGGGCGGCATCACGGCCGACATCGCCGGGCTCGCGACGGCCGCGTACCTCGAGGACCTCAACGAGCAGGCGCGCCTCGCGTACACCTTCCGCGGCCGCCTGGTCGGGCTGCCGATGTACGTCGAGGGCCCGGCCCTGATCGTGAACAACGACCTCGTCGACGCGGTGCCGGCGACGTACGACGAGCTCATCGCGCTGGCGCAAGAGCTGACCACCGCCGATACCTTCGGCCTCCTGCACGACATCAACAACTTCTACTTCTCCTTCGGCTGGCTCAACACCTGGAGCGGTTACGTGTTCGGCAGCGACGCCACCGGCAGCCTCGTGGCCGACGACGTCGGCCTCGACAGCGAGGGCGCGATCGCCGGCGCGCAGGCGCTGAAGGATCTGCGTTTCGAGCACGGCCTCTACCCGGCCGGGGTCAACTACGACGTCGCCAACGGGCTCTTCGTCGACGGCGCGCTGGCGATGATCTACAACGGCCCCTGGGCCATCAGCCAGTACCGCGGCGCCGGCCTCGACGTGTCGGTCCACCCGATGCCGCCGCTGGCCGACGGCACCCCCTGGAGCGGCTTCATGGGCGTGCAAGGCGTGCTGATCAACGCCTTCACCACGCAACGCGCCAACGCCGCGAACTTCGCCAAGT
>PXAU01000392.1 GCA_003567075.1 Trueperaceae bacterium | reverse complement strand
GGGCTGCTCATGCTCCAGCCCGCAGGCAACGTTGCTGTCAGGGTGGCAGTGCCGGCATGAGGGCCAAGGTTGTCGTTGTTCCGGAGCATTTCCCGAATATCTGACCAGGTAAATGGTGCAAAGAAGGTGTTCATGCCGCGTAGATACCCAAACTCTGGCCCCAGGTAGCTGCGTGGACTGCTACCCCGCAGCCAGAGTGGATTCACAAGATAGCTAATCTCCAAGGGCTGTGAGCTGAAACCTACCCATAACCGGCGAATGTCACTCTGCCCAGGAATGAGATTCCACGATGGCCGTTCCCTACCACCCTTTAGGACCGCAAAACCCCTGACCCTGGCATCACCTAGCAGCACAGTGTCACGCATGAACAGGTCGAGAAAACCTCCTCTACCTGGATAGACGGTCATGTTGACCTCCATCCAGGGAGCGTCTCCTTCGCGAATGTCCAAATGATAATGAACAGACGTTGCTGGTGCTGAACCGCCGGCAAACATGTAAAGCCCGATGAGGACCACCGTGACGAACAGAACCACGAGAGCCTTCTTCATTGCGTACCTCCTACCGTTCCCTCATATGTCCGGTAGGTCCGGCGCGCAAAGCCCATGCGGGGTCCCCAATAGGGAAACCAGCGCATCCCAAGCCCATAGAACATCGATATCTTCGGCATAGCTACATAGCTCTCCTCTATGGCCAACCACTTTCTTGGTCCGAGTGCATGCGAGTGCTATGGGATTCACCGGGTCACGTTGCGTTCAACATAGCCGGGTGGAGACGAGCTCGAGTGAGATCGACCGGGGTCAAGCGGTGCTCTTCGACGAACGGGAACGCGCTGTACAGGTATCCGGGCCGTAGCCCGTCTCCGGCCGGCTCATGAGGTCCAAGAGCGCCTCCGCGGGACTCACTCCTCGGCAATCGCCGGCGACGAGTATCTTGGATACCTCGTCTTCCATTTATGATCGCACGTACGTACACAACCTCGCGGTCGTATCCATTGAAGAGCCTCCAGAACGCGAGGATCCCTTCTCGATCGCATCGTCGCAGCACTTTGGCGACTCCTCCGCGATGTACACGGCGATTGCGGAGAGGTCTTCGACCGCGGCAGATGCCCAATCGTATCGAACGCATCGCTCGCCAATGGCCCGCAACGCCGCGTTGATCGCGCATTCGTGGGATACGGCCACCGGTCCGCAGAACACCCCGCGGCGAACCACCCCACCGACACCGTGCCCACCGCCCCTCCCCGCACTAATGCCTTCATGCCGACATGATACACGGATCCGCCCAACGCGCCTCTCCCAACAACGCATCCACCCGACTCCGCACACCCGCCGAGCCACGGTTCAGCACGCGGGTGTAGAGCATGGTCACCTTGACGTCGCTGTTCCCGAGCAGCTCCTGCACCGTCCGAATGCCGTGCCCGTCCTCGAGAAGATGCGTGGCGAACGAGTGCCGATTATCCCGTGCACGGGATAGTGCCGAAGACTGTGGCAGATAGCCCGCATCGTCAACCCGGCAGCCACCACCGCCTCCCGCACCATCCTCTGCACGAGCGACGCGTCGACGTGATGGCGCCCCTCCTCCGTCGTGATCCGACTCACCCACCGCTTCGCCTGGGTGAACACCCACTGCCAACACCACTCGGCCGACGCGTTCGGGCATTTCCGATCCAACGCGGTCGGCAACACCACACGCCCCCAACCGGCCGCCACGTCCGCCCGACGAACCCGCTCGACCTCGCCTAGGTGAGCCACCAGCGAAGACCGCAACGACACCGGCAGCATCGTCACCCGATCCTTCGCGCCCCTGCCGTCGCGCACCATGATCTCGCACTACTCCACCTCCACTTCATCCCGGTGTCGTCCCCGCGCCGCGATCCGCAGCGCGTGCGACGACCCGCACCTCGGCCTGGTGGGTGATGCTTCGACCACGATCGCGCGATGGCTCAGCACACCACGACGGCCACCGCGTGGCCCGCCAATGACACGGCGTCTCGCTCGAGCGCAACGTGTTCGTCCGAGCACAACGCCATGTCAGCGACGCCCAGCGTCGGACAGGGGATCGACTGACGCCGCTCGTGCAGGTTGCACACGACTCGCACCGCGCCTCGCGTCACGATCAGCCAGCGCGCCGCCTCGTCGTACCTCACGCTCACGCGCTCCAGCCGATCGTCGCTCAGGCTCGGCAAGCGCCTCCGCAATGCCAGCAGCGCCCGGTGCCAATCGAGGATCGCGGCGTGCGGCGACCTCTGCCGTTCGTCCCAATCGAGTTGCGAGCGATCGAACGTCGCCTCGGCCTGCGGGTCCTGGATGTCGTCGGGTGACCATCCGAAGGCCGCGAACTCCTCGCTGCGTCCGCGGCGCACGGCTTGTGCCAAGTCTGGATCCGCGTGGTCCGTGAAGTACAGGAACGGCGTCGAGGCACCCCACTCCTCGCCCTGGAACAGCATCGGCACGAAGGGGCCCGTGAGCACCAGCGCCGCCCCGATCCGCAGCAACCCTGGCGACAGGAGCTGGCTGGTGCGCTCGCCCAGGGCCCGGTTGCCGATCTGGTCGTGGTTCTGCAGGCAGCCCACGAGTTGGCGGCCCGAGAGCCCCGTCGCCGGACGTCCGTGACGGCGGCGCCGGTGTGTCGAGTAGGTCCCGTCGTAGGCGTAGCCTTGCGTCAGTACCTTGGCGAGGTCCGCGAGCCGTCCGTAATCCTGGTAGTAGCCATCGCGCTCGCCGGTGAGCAGGGCGTGCAGGGCATGATGGAAGTCCTCGTTCCAGTGCGCGGTCAAGCCGTAGCCGCCCACGGCGCGTGCACGCACCACCCGTGGATCGTTCAGGTCGCTCTCGGCGATCAGCGCGAGCGGCCGCCCGAGCTCGCCTTCGAGCACCTCCACCTCCGCCGCGAGCTGCTCCAGCAGGTGCACGGCGGACGCGTCCACGATGGCGTGAACGGCGTCGATGCGCAGGCCGTCCAGGTGGTAGTCGCGGAACCACATCAACGCGTTGTCGAGGAAGAAGCGCCGTACCTCGTCGCTCTCCGGCCCGTCGACGTTGACGGCATCGCCCCAGGGCGTGACGTAGCGGTCGGTGAAGTACGGGCCGAACCGCCCGAGGTAGTTCCCGTCTGGCCCGAGGTGGTTGTAGACCACGTCCAGCACCACCGCCAACCCTCGCCGATGGCAGGCATCCACCAGCCGCTTCAGGCCCTCCGGCCCACCGTACGCGTGATGCGGCGCGTACAGGTCGACACCGTCGTAGCCCCAACCACGGGTGCCCGCGAACTCGGCCACCGGCGTGAGCTCGACGTGCGTGACCCCGAGCTCGACCAGGTGGTCGAGCCGCTCGATGGCGGCCTCGAACGTCCCCGCTCGGGTGAAGGTCCCGACGTGGAGCTCGTAGATCGCGGCGGACGCCAACGGCGGCGCGCGCCAGCCGTCGTCGGTCCAGCGAAAGCGCCCGTGATCCAGCCAGCGCGATGGACCATGCACGCCCTCGGGCTGCCAGGCCGAGCGCGGATCAGGCAGCGGCCCCTCGCCGTCGAGCACGAAGGCGTACTCGACGCCGTGCTCCACGAACGGCGCGACGACCGACCACCAACCGGCATCACCGCGGGTCATCGGCTCGACGCGTTCGCCGCACACCAGCTCGACCGTCGCGGCGTTCGGCGCCCAGACACGCATCAACGTCACGACGGCACCTCATCGGCGACCAACAACGCAACCGGGAAGCGGCCGAGGAGCGCCGACAGCGGCACCGAACCGCCCGACCACGTGTCTCCCGTCATCGCGTCACGCCAGTCGCCGTGCGGAACCTCGACGACCGTGTCGCCCCAACCGTCCGCCAGGCCCGTCACCAACCGCGGCACCACCGTCATCGCCCTGGATCCCCGCACGAACGCCACCGCGTGCTCTGCCCGGGAGCCCTGCGCCAGCAGCGGCTGGTAGGTGCCTGCTGGCCCGAAGCTGTGCGGGTGCAGCCGCCGCGCGCGCAATGCCTGCCGCAACACCCACATCTTCGGCAGGCCCTCGTCCATGCGGGCCAGGATCTCCTCCGGCGTCAACGTGCCGACCTCGTCGAGCCACTGCCGGCGGGCACCGAAGTCGACAGGGCGGCGGTTGTCGGGGTCGACCAGGCTCAGATCCCACAACTCCGTCCCTTGGTAGATGTCGGGGACGCCGGGTGCCGTGAGCTTGAGAAGGGTCAGGGCCAGGCCGTTGATGCGCCCGGGACCGACGAGTTCGGTCGCGAAGGCCTCCAGGTCGGCGCGGAACGCCTCATCCTCCAGGAGCGCCCGCGCGAACGCCACCACGACCTGCTCGTAAGACTCGTTCGGCGCCGTCCACGAGGTGTGTTGCTTGGCCTCGCGCACGGCCTTCTGCACGAAGCCCGTGAGGCGCTGCTCGTCGATGGGCCACGCCCCCACCAGCGTCTGGTAGATCAGGTACTCGGTAGAACGGTCCGGAAGGTCGCCCTGCCAATGCTGGCGGTTGTGCTGGCTCCAGCGCCGCACGGCGTCGGCCCACCGCTCCGGCACTTCGGAGAGCAGCGTCAAGCGCGCCCGCACGTCCTCACTGCGCTTGGTGTCGTGCGTCGTGGAAGCCAGCATCCGCAGAGGATGGGTCTGCTGCGCGCGAGCGCAGGCATCGTGGAAGCCGGCCGGGTCGACCCCGAACCTCGTCGGATCACCACCCACCTCGTTCAGCGCGATCAGTCGGTGATCGCGATAGAAGGCCGTGTCCTCGATCCCCTTGGCCATCGCGGGCCCGGTGAGCTGCTGGAACCGCATGGCCAACTCGCTCTCGAGCGAACCCGGGTGCC
>PXAU01000205.1 GCA_003567075.1 Trueperaceae bacterium | reverse complement strand
GGCCGGGCCTCCAGCCGGTACGGACCGTCGGTCGGGAAGGCGTGGCGCCACGCCGACCTGGGCAGTTCGAGTACCAGGTACGACGGCCAAAGGTTCATGCTGCCCCGCAGTTGCGCCGGCGTATCGGGCGTGATCGTGGCGCGCCACGTCGGCTCGCTGGCGTCGAAGGGCGTGAGCAGCAGCTCGACGTCGACCGGGCTCCCTGCCAGGTAGGCGAGCACCACCAGGTGGATCGCGGGCGCCGTCCGGCCGAGCCAGAGCGACGCCTGCGCCGTGCGGAACTCGTCTTGGGCGATCCAGGCGTGTGGATCGATCACAGGGTTGCCAGGCGGCTGCAGCGCCGCGACCCGCAGCGGCAGCGTGGCGCCGGGGCACATCCAGCCGCGGGTCTCGAAGATCGGAAGTGGCTGCGCGCTGGCCGTGGCGAGCGCGGCGCATGCGCAGGCCGCGAGGAGCGCGGCGTGCATCCGCCGAAGCGGATGCACGCGCGCGAGGTCGGGACGCACGTCAGTTGTAGGCACTGAAGGTGTACTCCTGGAAGCTGTCGCGCTCGGTGGCATGGCCGCGGTCGACCAGCCTACCGCTGGTGCGGTCGTACTTGCGGATCTCGTAGTAGTGGAGGTACGCCATGTCGCGTCGCAGCAGCGCCGCGCTGGTGTACGGGGCGAGCGTCGTGGAGGTGGTGAACGAACTCGTGCTGCACGACGAGCGGCCCATGCTGCTGCTCGCCTCTCGCGCGAGCCGCACGGCCCCCGACCATTCATGGCAGCGGCGCACCGAGTACGATACGCGCCACGTGAGCGTGCTCTCGGTGTTGTTCGTCGTGCTGGCATGGCGCCACCAACTGCCGCGCGACACGTAGGTCTGGTAGAGGTCGACGTCGTACGTGTACTGTGCCAGCGCCAGCGGCAGCAGCGCCAGCAGCCCGAGCGTCAGGACGATCCGACGCCAGTGGAACGGCGGCCGACGGTCGTTGGCGCGAACGTGTGCCAGCGCCATCAGATCGGCTCCGTGCGGAGTTCGTAGGCGTCGTACAGACGCCAGATGGTGCCGCGGTAGTTGAGCCCGTACGTGGTGAGGCGCGCTTGCCCGGTCGTGCGGTGGCGCCATGCGCACATGACGTCCCACACCATCTCACGCACCTCCTCGCGGCGCCGGTGGAGCAGCCGTACGCGCGAGTGGGCGGGGACCGTGACGTCGAACGCGTGCGTCCACGTCATCCTGGTCGAGGAGCCGAGACCCCAGCGCGCGATGCTGGCGCTGACGCTGACGTTCTCGTCGTAGCTGGTCGTCAAGGTCGCGCTTCGGGACGACCCGCTGGTGTTGGCGGTGGACGCCACCGTACGCCAACCGGTGACGTTGAACGTGCGACTGCTGGCGACCCGTTCGTTCTGCACCACCTCTCCCACGAACCTCCAGTCGCCCGATGCGTCGGGTGTCGGGCACCACGCCAGGGCGGTCGAGAGCACGGTAACGCTCACCAGTGCGACTGCGATGCGGACGCTAGGCAGAAGCTGCATCGCCGCTCCCTTCCGGGGCGGGTGACCGTGCGCGGCGGTCGCCCGACACCCCGGCTGGCGACCCGACCGGTCGGGACCACCGCCGGCCGCCGGCACGCTGGCCAGCGGCATGGAGGTGACCCTACGGGGTCGACGCGCCGCTCGGTCGAAGGCTCTCGTCAGCAGCCGGGCGCCGCGCGGCCAACGGCCATCCGGGGCCGCACTCGGCCGTTCGCGGCTTGGCTCGGGCCGTGCGATGATCGCGCATGCCGAGCCTCCTCCAGCGCCTCACCGACCTCGCGGCCATCGACGCCGTCGCCGGCCACGAGCGAACGCTCGTCGGCCGCCTGCGTGACGCCCTCGCCGGCGTCTGCGACGAGGTCGAGGTCGACGCCGTCGGCAACCTCTACGCCGTGCGCCAGGGCGAGCGCCAAGGACCGAGCGTCATGATCGCGGCGCACACCGACGAGATCGGGCTGCTCGTGAAGGCGGTCGAGCCGGACGGCTTCCTGCGCTTCGAGACCATCGGCGGCGTCATCGCCTCCTCGCTCCCGGCCCGACTGGTGCGCGTCCGCGCTCACCTGGGCGTGGTGGGCGTCAAGGCGGGGCACTACCAGACGCCGGCCGAGCGCACCAGCGCACCTGCCGTCGCCGACATGTACGTCGACGTCGGCGCCGCCTCGGCCGCGTCCGTCACGGCGATGGGCATCGAGGTGGGCGACCCGATCGCCTTCGTGAGCGAGGTGCGCGCCTTCGGGCACGACGCGCCCTTGGTGGTCGGGAAGGCCATCGACGACCGTCTCGGCTGCGCTATCCTCGCGCAGCTGCTCGAGGACGGTCCGCCGCCCGCGGGACGGTTGATCGCGGCGTTCACGAGCCAGGAGGAGGTCGGCCTCAGAGGGGCCGGCGTCGCCGGCAGGCGTTGGCAGCCCGACCTGGCGCTGGCGCTCGACACGATGCCCAGCGGCGACACGCCCGACATGCAGCGAAAGCGCGACCTCGACGTCGCCATCGGTGCGGGCCCGGTGGTGCAGGTCGCCGCCGGTCCGGGCGGCCGCGGCTTCCTGGTGCACCAGGGCGTCCGGCGCTACCTGCGCCGGCTCGCCGAGACGAAGGGCGTGCCGCTGCAGGAGGCCGTGTTCGCCGGTGGCAACAACGACGCAGCGGCGATCGCCTGGTCGGGCCTGGGCGTGCCGGCGGCGTCGCTGTGCCTGCCGCGGCGCTACTCCCACTCGCCGGTCGAGGTCGCCGACCTGCGCGACGCCGAGGCGGCGCTGACGCTGCTCCGCGGCGTGGTGGCGTCGATGGACGCGCTGCCGGCGTTCGGGTTCCTCGACGAGGGGTGAGCAACGACCGCAGTCGGCGGCTGCGCCCTGGGCGTCAGCGTGTCGGGTACTGCTTGTTCTTCGGTGAGGTGGTCACCGGGGTGCGGCGGTAGGGCTTGATGGGGTTGAGGATGGCGCGGCACTGCGGGTTGACGCAGCCGGGGCAGCGGAAGCCGTAGTTCGGGTGGCAGGCCTCGCCGCGCCGCAGGTGTTCGACCACGATCTGCGCCAGCGCGTCCTGAAAAAGCGGCATGCCGTTGAGCGCCGGGGCGCGCTTGAAGTGGGTGATGCCCACCTCGTGCGCCAGCTCACCGTACTCGATGTCGAGCTCGTGGAGCGTCTCGATGTGGTCGCTGGTGAAGGCGATGCCGATGACCAGCACGTGCTTGCGGCGCTTGCTGCCGAGCTGCTCGAGCACCTTCTCGGTCGATGGCCCCAGCCACGGCACCGGGCCGACCTCGGACTGGTAGCTGACCAGGTACTCATAGCGGTAGTCGAGCCGCTCCATCACCTCGTGCACGCTGGCGCCGATCTCGGCCGGGTAGGCGTCGCCGCGGTTGATGACCTCGAGCGGCAGCGAGTGGGCGCTGAAGACGAGCACCACGTCGTCGCGATCGTTCTCGTCGAACATCGCCAGGCCGTCCTCGACGGTCTTCGTCATGGCGTCGATGAAGGTCGGGTGGGTGGGCCAGCGGTCGATGACCGACCATTCGAAGGCGTCCTGCAGGCCCAGGCGCTTGGCGGCGCGCCACAACTCGTTGAGCGACGAGCCGGTGGTGGAGCAGCTGAACTGCGGGTACTGCGTGAAGGCGACGGCGCGCTGCACGCCGTCCGCCTGCATCTGCCGCAGGGCGTCCTCGCTGGTGGGGTCGATGTAGCGGAAGGCGACGTAGAACTTGTGTGGCGCGGTCCCGGGCGAGAGCGCGTCGAGCCGCTCGCACATCCCCTGGCCTTGCTCCTCGGTCCAGCGCAGGATCGGCGAGCCGCCGCCGATCTCCTCGTAGTGCTTGCGGATCTTCGGCGTGCGCCGCTTGGCGATGAAGGGCCCGAGGTACTTCTGGACCGGGAGCTGGATGATCTCGCGGTCCTCGAACAAGGCGAGCAGGAAGGGCTCGACCTGGTCGAGCTCCTTCGGACCTCCGAGGTTCATCATCACGATTCCGGTCGGGCGCTGGCTCATGGGGTGTCCTTCCTCACGGTGGGGTATGGGGCTCGGTGGCGGCAGCGTCTGCGTCGGCAGGCGGGTTGCGCTGGAGCGTGACCAGCAGGCTCCAGCCGTCAGCGATGAGGCGGCGGGCGATCGCGGCGCCGATGCCGGCGCTCCGGTCGGCGCCCGTGACGATCGCGACGTCGAGTCCGTGCGCGCTCATCGGCCGCCTGCGTCCTCGCTCGCACGTGCCGGCACCTCATCCGAGACGACCCAGTCGCGCGGTTGGTAGTACGCCAGCGCGGCCGCCTCGACCGTGCCGGGTTGGGGCTGATGGTCGAAGGCCCAGTTCGCCACCGGCGGCATGGACATCAGGATCGCCTCGATGTTGCCGCCGGTCTGCAAGCCGAACAGGGTTCCGCGGTCGTAGACGAGGTTGAACTCGACGTAGCGGCCGCGCCGCAGCAGCTGCCAGCGGCGTTCGCGCTCGCCGAACGCGTCGTGCCGGTGCCGCTCGATCAGCGGCGCGTAGGCCGGCAGGATGGTGTCGATGCCGGCCGAGACGAGGGCGAGATCGGCCTCGAAGGCCGCGTCGTCGGCCGCGAGCGAGCGCTCGGCGTCCGGCGGGCGCACCTCGTCGAAGAACACCCCGCCGACGCCGCGCATCTCACCGCGGTGCCGCACCGTGAAGTAGGCGTCGCAGGTCGCCTTCCAGGTGGGGTAATCGGCCTGCTCGAAGCGCGCGCACCAGTCGGCGAGCGTCTGGTGGAAGTGGCGCACGTCGTCCTCGGCGGGGTACGCGGGGGTGAGGTCGAGGCCGCCGCCGAACCACCAGACG
>PXAU01000335.1 GCA_003567075.1 Trueperaceae bacterium | reverse complement strand
CGGACGGCTTCGCTGAGCGCCGGGTAGGCCACCTCGAGGCGCGAGAGCTGCCACAGCGACACGCGCCGGCGCTGCGCCCAGGTGAGGAGCGGCAGCATCTCGCTGGCCTCGGGCGCCACCATCGTGGCGGCCAGCAGGCGGCCGCTGCCGCGCAGCGCGACCAGCTGCACGAAGCCGTCGCGCAGGCCCGTGGTGCGGCCCCGGTCGGTGGTCGCCAACTCGACCCGGTGCACCCACAGCAGCGCATCGGGCCAGCGCTGGCGCAGTGTCGCCAGCGTCGGCCCCACCTGGCCGACCTCGGGCTCGGTGAAGGCGACGGCGCTGTGCTCGCCCTCGGGCCACAGCGGCAGCGGCAGCGTCAGGAAGCGCACCAGCCGGCGCCCTTGGGCGTGCGCCACGTGGGTGAAGGCGCCGCCGACCAGGTCGCCGATCGCGAACACCCCAGGCACACCGGTCCGGTAGGCGCCGTCGACGAGCACCGCGCCGCGCGCGTCGACCTTCACGCCCACCTGCTCCAAGTCCAGGTCGTCGCTGGCCGGTCGGCGGCCGACGGCGACCAGCACCCGGTCGACATCGTCCAGGGTGGTGGACGCGCTTGCGGCGTCGCTCGCGCCGTCGCCGTCGCCGTCGCCGTCGCGCCCGTTGACGCCCGCAGGCGCACCGGCGCTGGCGAGCGTCGCGCGGCGGGCGTCGGGGTCGAAGCGTGTGAGGCCGGTGCTGGTGTGGACCCGTACGCCCAGCGCTGTCAAGCGCGCGTGCACCACGGCCGACGCCT
Organism: Trueperaceae bacterium; assembly: GCA_003567075.1. Classification (GTDB taxonomy): domain Bacteria; phylum Deinococcota; class Deinococci; order Deinococcales; family Trueperaceae; genus CSSed10-48. Next base: position 4,086 of record PXAU01000335.1, on the reverse strand, counting down.
CGCTCTCCGAGGCCGGCAGCACTCGCTCGGCGAGCTCGACCAGGCTGACGCGGCTGCCCAGGCGCGCGAAGGCGAAGGCCATCTCGCAGCCGATGGCGCCCGCACCCAGCACCAGGAGGTGCGCTGGCGGGGCGTCGAGATCGAACAGGGTGGCGTTCGTGAGCACGCTGGGCTCGGTCGCATCCAGGCCCGGCAGCGCCGGCACCAGCGGCCTCGAGCCGGTGGCGAGTACCACGTTGCGGGCCTGCAGTCGTCGCTCAACACCGTCCGGGGAGCGCACCAGCACGTCGGGCGTGCGGTTCGCACCCGGCGCGAGGCGGGCGTGGCCGCGCACCAGCGTCATGTTTGGCAGCCCAGCCAACCAGTCCTCTTCGTGCTCGCGCAGGTCGTCACGCTGCCGGCGCGTCTCGGCCAGCGCCGCGCGGGCCAGCGCCGCACGGTCGGTCGCGGTCGCCTCGGCGGTCGCCTCGGCGGTCGCGTCGGTGCAAGCGTCGGCGGTCGCGTCGGCGGTTGCATCGGTTCCGCGGCGCGCCAGCTCAATGAGGGTCTTCGAGGGGATGCAGCCGACGTTGGTGCAGTCGCCGCCGACGTCGGCGGCCTCGACCAGCGCCACTCGCTTTCCCAGGCGCGACATGCCGACGGCGACGGTGAGGCCACCGGAGCCGGCGCCCACCACCACGGTGTGGAAGGCTTCGGGAGCGGGAGCGGTCATGGTGCCTCCAGGGTTTCGAGCGTGGTTGCATCGGGGCGCGCTTCGAGTTCGGGCGCCTGCGTCTCGGGGCCGGCGCGCCGCGCCTCGTCGGTGCTGCGTTGCGCTTCGCACCCGGCACGCCGCGCTTCTCGCAGCCGCCACGCGCGCGCCAGCAGCAGGCTGGCCACGAAGAGCGTCGCGCTGGCAATCAGCAGCGGCGCGTCCGGCGTCGGCAGCTGGCCGCCCTCGAGCGCGCGAACGTTGCCCAGGCCGGCGCCGAAGAGCACGAACACCAGCGTGCCCGGCAGCGAGCCGATGGCGGTGGCCAGCACGAAGGGCTTGAGCGGCAGCCGCAGCGTGCCGGCCAGGTAGTTCAGCGCGTCGTAGGGGGTGAACAGGAAGCGCAGCGTGAGCACGGCCTCGAAGGCGTTGGCCCGCAGGCGCCGCGTCATCCCGAGCAGGCGCGGGTGGTCGAGCGCCCGGCCGGCCAGCTCGGCGCCGAGCGTGCGGCCGAGCAGGAAGGCCACGGTGGCGCTGGCGTTGGCGCCCACGATCACCAGGCCGACACCCAGCAGCGGCCCGTAGAGCAGGCCGGCGCCGACGGTGAGCAGGGTGGCGGGGAAGAGCAGCAGCGGCCGCAGGGCGTAGGCCAGCAGGTAGGCGAGCAGGCCCAGGGGGTGCTCGCGCAGGAACCCGACCAGCAGCACCAGCACGTCGAGCGGCGTGTTGCCGGTACGGAGCACGGTGAGGCCGTAGGCCAGCACGCCCGCAGCCCAGGCGCTGAGCGCCAGCCAGCGCAGGCGCCGGGTGGCGGGGGAGGTGGGTGGCGGGCGGCCGTGGGCGCTCCGAGCGTCCGTCGCCGCGTGGGGCGCCGGCTGTCGAGGTGGCGTCACCGCTCGCTCCCGAGCATTCGCGCCGCCCACAGCGTGCGCTGCGCGGCGCCGAGCGCCACCAGCGCCGCCGTGAGGCCGAACCAGAACGGCAGCAGCGTGGGGAAAGCGAGCATCAGCGCCACCAGCAGCAGCGTCTCGGTGCCCTCGATCAGGCCCGCGGGCATCACCAACGAGGTGGGATCGCCGCGCGCCGCGGCGCCGCGGCCGCGCTTCTCGAGCAGCGCCGCGAGCAGCGCGTAGCTGCCCAGGTTCACGTAGTAGCTGGCCAGCAGCAGCGCCGCCAGCGGCCAGGTCCAGGGACTGGTGACGAGCGCTTCGGCGCCGAGGAGGCCGGTGGCGCCGGCAGCGGCGCCGAGCGGCAAGGTGACGTAGACCACCAGGTCCGCCATCAGCTCCAGGTAGCCGCCGCGGTCGCCGGCCGTGTGCAGGCGCCGCGCCACCTCGCCGTCGAGGCCGTCCAGCAAACGGTTCGCCAGCCACAACCCGAGCGCCCAAGCGAACGCGCCCAGCGCCGCGGCCGCCGCCGCGGCGAGCCCCACCAGCAGGCCCAGCAGCGTGAGGCGGCTGGCGCCCGCGCACCCAAGATGGCGCGCGAGGGCGGCGCTCAGGGGGCTGAGCGCGCGGGCCTTGACGGGGCGGAGGAGCCGGTCGACCACGCCCGCACGGTACGACGCCCGCAGCGCGTTTCCGTCAGCGTGGGTACCGAGTGGGAGGGCGGCACCGCAAGCGGAGCGGGCGAGCGAGGCGCCGGCCGTCACGTACCGCAGAAGGACGCGCCGATCCTTGCCGCAGCCATCGCCTGCACGGCCGACGTCCTCGTCAAGGGCGATCCTCGGCACGTCGGGTCGCTGTTCGATCGCGCCTTCGGCGCCAGTCTCGTGCTGCCGCCACGCGACGCCCTGGAGTACGCCCCTGCCCCCGTGCTACGCGACGACGCGGCGCAGCCGTCGCGCGATGTGAGAAGCAGCCGTAGCACCGACATAGCGCAGGCGGGCTCACGGAATCGCGCTGGCGCTGCGTGATACTGTGATCCCGCTCGGGCCACGGTCGCGAGCGTGCGGGCGCCAGCCGCAGCGGGGTGCGCGCGAGCGCGAGCGGCTCGGTCCATGCTCATCGAGGAGGTCTCCATGTACCGAGGCCGCGAGGGTCAGTGGGCGTTCGTCTTGCACCGCTTGTCCGGTGTGGCGTTGGCGCTGTTCCTGCTGCTGCACGTCGTCGACATCAGCCTAGTCATGCTCGGTCCCGACGGTCCGTTCGACGTGTTCCTGGTCTTCTATCACAACTGGCCGTTCCGGGTGGGGCTCCTGATGGTCATCGCTGGTGTCGTGTACCACGGCCTCAACGGCCTGCGGATCATCATCATGGACTTCACCAGCTGGGGCGTGCGCTACCAGAAGCAGCTGTGGTACGGCGTGCTGGGTTTGACGGTCGCCATCGGCATCCCGGTGCTGTGGAAGATCGTGCCCGAGATCGTGGCGGCGATCTGACATGGCCACCGCCAGCGCCCAAGGTCGCGCCGCGAAAGCCACCCGCCCCCGCACCTTCCGTGAAGCCCGCGCCATGGCGTCGTCCAACGCCGAGCTCGGCTGGGGGGTGTTCATGCGCATCTCCGGCCTGCTGCTGGTCCCGCTCGCGTTCGGGCATCTGTGGGCCAACAACATGGCCTTCAACGCCGGCGAGATCGACTTCGCCTACGTGGCCGGCCGGCTGTCGCAGCCGACGGTCAAGATCTACGACACCTTCCTGCTCCTCTTCGCGATGCTGCACGGCGTGAACGGCCTGCGCTACTCGATCGAGGACTACGTCAAGCGCCCCGGCCGGCGCTTCGCGTGGAAGATGGTGCTCTTCACCGTGGCCGGGATCATCTTCGTGGCTGGCGTGATGACGCTGTGGGCCTTCTCCTTCGAGGAGATGGGCGACGCGGTGCGGGCGCTGGGCACGCAGTAGAGGGGATTCGCGACGCCAGCATGCAACGTGCACATCGATTCGACGTGATCGTGGTCGGCGCGGGGGGCGCCGGGCTGATGGCCGCGCGCTACGCGGCGCAGAACCCGAACGTGAAGGTCGCCGTGATCTCCAAGCTCTACCCCACCCGCTCGCACACCGGCGCCGCCCAGGGCGGCGTGGGCGCGGCGTTGGGCAACGTCTCCGAGGACTACCCCGAGTGGCACGCCTTCGACACCATCAAGGGCGGCGACTACCTCGCCGACCAGGACGTGGCCGAGTCGTTCGCTGTCCAGGTGGTGGAGGCGGTCTACGAGCTCGAGCACATGGGCCTGCCCTTCAACCGCACGCCCGAAGGCAAGATCGCCCAGCGCAAGTTCGGCGGCCACACCCGCGAGTTCGGCAAGAGCGCCGTCGAGCGCGCCTGCTACGCCGCCGACCGCACCGGGCACATGATCCTGCAGACGCTCTACCAGCAGTCGATCAAGGACGAGGTCACCTTCTTCGACGAGTTCCACGTGCTCGACCTGCTGATGGTGGACGGCGAGTGCCGCGGCG
>PXAU01000169.1 GCA_003567075.1 Trueperaceae bacterium | reverse complement strand
GGCGACGCCGCTCATGGCGATCGCCTTGGTGCTGGTCAAGATGCTCTACCTGCACGACACGCTGGGACAGGCGATCGACCTGCCCGGGGGCAACGAGGAGGTGCCGCGGAAGGGTTCGAGGGCTGCCTCGCCGTGACGGCGCGAGGCGCTCAGTTGGCGCCGCCGCCGAAGCCGGCGCGCACGTAGCGGTGCACCAGCAGCGTCACGACCACGACCGGCGCGAGCACCACCACGCTCGAGGCCGAGAGCAGTCCCCAGCGCACCGGGTCCTCCATGCCGCCCAGGAAGCGCGTGAGCACGACCGGCAGCGTCTGAGCTGCGCGCCCGGAGAGCACCAGCGCCAGCAGATACTCGTTCCAGGTGAAGATGAACGAGAGGATGGTGACGCAGGCCACGCCGGCTGCGGCCGAGGGGAGCACGACGAGCGCGAAGCTCTGGAAGCGGTTGGCGCCGTCGACCGCGGCGGCGTCGTCGATGTCGGTTGGGACGTCGTCGAAGAACGACTTCATCAGCCACACCACCAACGGCAGGTTGATCAGGATGTAGACGACGATCAGCGCGCCGTGCGTGCCCACGAGCCCGAGCCGTACCAGCATCACGAACAGCGGCACTGCGAAGACGATGTACGGCACGAAGCGCATCGACAGCACGAACAACAACAGCGCTCGCGCGGCTGGCACCTTCAGGCGCGAGAAGCCGTACGCGGCCGGGACGCCCAAGCCCACCGACAGAGCCACGGCGCCCAACGTCACGACCACGCTGTTGCGGAAGAAGGAGGCGAAGCCGGCGTCGAGGACCTGCAGGTAGTTCTGCAGCGTAGGGGTGAAGAGCAGCCGCGGCGGCAGCTGCGCGACGTCTGCCGGCAGCTTGAACGACGCCAGCAGCACCCACAGCAGCGGCAGCACCGCCAGGAACACGGCCAGCGCGATCGCCAGCAAGCGGGCGGCCTCGGCCAGACGCCGACGGGTGTGACCCCTCATGTCGACACCGACCGTCGGTACAGGTCACGCAAACCGACCAGCATGATCGCCAGGCAGGCAGCGCCAACGAGCAGCATCAGCACCACCCCGCCGGCGTTGCCGTAGCCGAGGTGGAAGCTGCGCAAGGCGGCGTTGTAGACCCAGAGCGTGAGCACCTCGGTGTCGCGAGCGGGACCGCCGCCGGTCATCACGTGGATGATCTCGAACATGCGCGCGTCGATGGTGATGCGGAAGATCACGGTGAACACGATGGTGGCGCGTAGCATCGGCAGGATCACGAAGCGCACGCGCTGCCAGTAGCCCGCGCCGTCGATCTTCGCGGCGTCGACCACCTCGCCCGGCAAGCCCTCCAGGGCAGCGTCCATCACCAGGTACACGAACGGTGTCATGAACCAGATGTTCACGACCAGCACCGTCACGAACGCATACGGCGAGCTCGCGACCCAGGCCGGACCGGCGATGCCGACGATCCCCAACACCCAGTTGATGAGCCCCTGATCGGCCTCGAAGAAGAAGGTCTTCCACACCAGCGTCGACACGACCGGCGTCATGATCATGGGCACCGTCAGTAGCGCCCGCACGACGCCCTTGCCTGGGAACGGGGCCTTCGTGAGCAGCGCCAGGAGGGTGCCGAACACCATGGTCGCGCTCACGCTCACGGTGGTGTAGATCAGCGTGACCCAGACGGCGTTGAGGAAGCGCGGGTCGCCGGCCAACCGGACGTAGTTTCCGAGGCCGACGAAGCTCCGCGCCGCCGAGCGGTGGAAGTGCCAGTCGTAGAGGCTCGCGCCGATGGCCCAGAGGACCGGCACCAAGGCCACCACCGCCAGCGCCAGCAGCGCCGGGCCGATGAAGCCGAACGTCTCGCGCCAATGCAGTCGCGACTGGTGGTTCGGCGCGCGGTGTAGGCGGGAAGGAGGGGATGCGGACGGTGCGCGACGAGCCACCAGGGGACCTCCCGGGTGCGCGTGGGCGAAGCGGGCGTGTCGAGGAGCGGTGGTGGGTGGGGCGGCGGACGCGCCACCGCCCCACCCCCGCGCTCAGCGGATCTGCGCGAGCAGCGCCTCGATGCGCGAATGCGCGGAGCTCGCGGCTTCCTCGGGCGTGAGCCGGCCCAGCGCCACGTTGTGCCAGGTCTCGGCCATCACCTCGAAGAGCTCGTGCGAGTTGGGGACGGTGGGTCGCTGCTTGGTGGTGGTCGCCAGCAGGTAGTTCGCCACCGGGAAGAACGCCTCGGCCCACGGCCACGCCTCGAGCACCTCGGGCGCGTCGTACAGGGCACTCAGGGTGGCGGCGCCGCCATCCAAGTACCACGCGAGCGCGCGCTCCTCGTCGGCGAACATCCAGCTCAGGAAGGTGAAGGCCGCGTCGGGGTTGGCGGAATCGGCCGTGATCGCCAGGCCGCCCCCACCCAGCACGGTGTAGCCGTGCTCGAGCCCGCTCTCGGGCGCGTAGGGGGGTGGCGCGTAACCGATGGTCCCAGCCACCGCGGGGCACACCTCGGGGTTGTTGGCGTCGAGCCCGATGTGGAACCAGCCGGCGGTCATTGCCAGCCGGCCGTCGCACAGCATCGGGATGTGGTCGCCGTAGTCCCAGGCCAGGCTCCCCGGAGGCTGCGAGGCCTGCAGGCGGCGCGCGAAGTCGAAGGCCGCTACCACCCGCGGGTCGTCGAGCGTGGCGTTGAAGTCGGCGTCGTAGTACTCCCCGCCGAAGGTCCAGATCCAGGGCAGGATGTGCAGGTTGCCGTACGCCGTGCCGCCTTGCGGGTAGGCGAAGCCGTAGAGGTTCTCGCGGGTGAAGAACTCGGCCACGTCCAGGAACTCGTCCGTGGTCATGGGGTCGTCGACCGTCGGGATCGGCAGCTCGTAGCCGTAACGCTCGGCGAAGGCGGCGCGCTCGTCAGGGTCCTCGAACAGGTCCTTGCGATACAGGAACACGCTGGTGTCGGCCAGGTACGGGTAGGCCCAGATCGCGTCGTCGGGGCCGTAGCGGTTGATGTCGATGGCGGCGGCCAGGAACTGGTCGAGGTCGATGTCGTGCGTCTCGAAGTAGTCGTCGAGCGTGATCACGTAGTCAGCGTCGATGAGCGTGGCCATGAAGCCGGGGGAGAGGTAGACGATGTCGTAGTAGCCCGTGCCGGCGGCGAACTCGAGCATCATCTTGTCGAACAGCGCATCGAACGACAGCTGCTCGACGTCGACGCGGATGCCGGTCTCGTCATGGAACTCGCTCAGGAACGGCAAGTAGGCATCCGAGATGCCGCGCGCCAAGTCGCCGATGGTGACGACCGCTCCCTCGTGTGGGCGTTCTTGGGCGAGCGTGAACGGGGCGCTCAGCGCGAGCGCGAGCGCGATGGCGAGCGAGACGGCCGTGGTGCTGTGCGCGAAGGGACGGCGTCGCATGGTGTCCTCCGCACGCTCTGGGCGTGCTCACGAACTAGGGTCGCGCCGTGGCCTCGTGTGGGCCCTGACGCACCTCGCCGCCGAGCGCGGCGATGATGGCGAGGCAGTACTCCGGCAGGTCGTCGGGACAGCGGCTGGTGATCACGTTGCCGTCGACCACGGCCGCGGCGTCGGTGACCTCGCCCCCGGCGTTGCGCAGGTCATCGCGGATCATCTCCACGCCGGCGACCTTGCGCCCGCGGACGATGTCGGTGCCCTGCGTGGCGTCGGTCGAGATCAGCAGCTGCGGGCCGTGGCAGATGGCCGTGACCCACTTGCCCGCGCGGTGCATCGCGGCCACGAAGCGCAGCGTGGTCTCGTCCACGCGCAGGAAGTCGGGCGCGAAGCCGCCCGGGACGACGAGGGCATCGAAGTCATCTGGATCGAGGTGGGTGGTCTCGGTGTGGTGGTAGCGGAGCCCTTCGGCGAGGGCGATGAACGGTACCGTCGAGCCGAAGCGACCCGTGATCGGTTTGGTGGGGTGCAGGGTGCGGGCGTGGAAGTGGGCGAAGGCGTCCTTGGGAAGCGTGGCGACGGTCATCGTGGCGCCCGCCTCGCTCAGGCGGAGGACGGGATAGAGCACCTCGATGTCTTCGAACTCGTGCGCGGTGACCATCACCACGCGCTTCCCGGCGAGTGCCGGCATCGGGCACCTCCTCGCTTTCGGTGGCAGTGGCGTGTCGAACCGGTACGGGTGTTCTCGGCGCGCGCGCACCCCCTCCCTCGCGGCCTATGCCAGCCCGTTGCCGCGCTAGCACACGGCCCCGAAACGAGTTCGCCGAACTCCGGCTTGTCGTGCTTCTCACGATAGGGCGGCTGCAGGGCAGCGTCAAGCGCGTGGCACACGTTGCTTGGGCGCCGCCGCGTCACGGGTCTGGCCCAATCGTGCCTCGGGGACGCGTGCCGCGCCCCCACGCGGTGCCTTCCGTAGCGGCATGACGGACGGCGCGTGCGCCCCTGCTGCGGTAGCCTCGTTGAGCATGGAGACGCGTCGCGCCGCACCACAAGCCGAGCCGAGCGGCATCGAGCCGAGCGGCACTGAGCCGAGCGGCACCAAGCCGCACGATGTCTACGCGACGTTGCGGCGCGAGGTCGTGGCGTTGCTCGACGGTGAGCCGGATTGGCTCGCGAACCTGGCCAACGTCGCCGCGGCGGTCTACGACCGGCTGGAGGGCCTCAACTGGGCCGGCTTCTACCTGTTGCGCGGCGGCGAGCTCGTGTTGGGTCCGTTCCAGGGTCGGCCGGCCTGCGTGCGAATCGCCCTCGGCAAGGGCGTCTGCGGCACCGCCGCGGCCACCCGCGCGAGCCAGTTGGTTGCCGACGTGCATGCCTTTCCGGGCCACATCGTGTGCGACCCGCGCTCGCGCTCGGAGCTGGTGGTACCGATCCTGGTGGGCGAGCGCGTGGTGGGCGTGCTCGACCTCGACAGCGACCGACCGGCGCGCTTCG
>PXAU01000056.1 GCA_003567075.1 Trueperaceae bacterium | reverse complement strand
GGCGCCGGGTGGTGGACGCTGCCGCAGGCCGGGCAGGGCTCGCCCTGCTCGAGCGCCTCGCTCACCAGCCCGGCAGCTTGGGAGCGCAGCAGCTCGAGCAGCGGTGTCCCGGCGACGGCGCCGAGCTCGTCGGCCGCGGCGGCCTCGGCCTCGGCGAGAGAGCGCTGCTCGCGCGCGATGGCGGCCTCGATGCCAAGCACCTCCTGCCACGCCTCGCGCCGGCTGCGCGCCTCGGCCCCTTGCTCGCGCGCCTCGTCGTACGCGTCGGCAGCGGGACGCAGGGGCGAGCGCTCGGCGATGAGCGCCGTGCGTTCTCGCACCAGCGCGTCGCGCCGCTGCGCGAGACCCGAGCCCTGCTCGCGCTTCGGGGCCAGCGCCTGGGCCAGCAGGTCGCGCTCCCTGCGTTGGCTGGCAAGGGCCTCGACGTCGGGCGCGAGGCGCTCGAGTTGCATCAGCTGCTCGCGCGCGCCGGCGCGCTCGGGCTCGCGATCGCGCTCACGCCCGGCGGCCTCGGCCGCCTTGGCGAGCTCCGCCGCCAACCGCTCGTGCGCCGCGGTGGCTTCATCCAGGGCTTCCCGGGCTTCGTGTTCCTCGGCGCTGGCGCGCGCACGCAGGTCGAAGGCGCTCTGGAGCCTCTGTGCACGGTGCGCTTGCGCCAGTCGTTCGGTGTCGCTCTCGACGCGCGGGCGGAGCTCGTCGAGCGCTCGCAGCTGGGCCTCGAGCTGCTCCAGGCGCTCGAAGCGCTCGGCCAGCCCTTGGCCCTTGCCGAGCTGGTCAGCCTGCTGCTGCCGCTCGAGGTCGCGTCCCTCGCGCGCGTCCCTGGCCTCGCGTTCGGTGCCGACAGCCTGCTCACGCGCCTGGTGGAGCGCTTCCGGGCGCTCGACCCCGGCGTCGCTCAACACCCGGTCGCGCCTGCGGCGTTGCTCTGCGCCCTCGCGCTCGATCTCGGCCGCGATCGTCTTGAGTGCCTGCGTCAAGCGCTTGAAGCGCTGCGTGTCGAAGATCCGCTCCAGTACCGCGCGGCGCGCCTTCTCGTCGGTCACCACCTGCCGGAACTGGCCTTGCGGCAGCACGACGGTCTGCCGGAACTGGGCCACGCCGCAACCGAGCAACCCCTCGACCGCGCGCGTCACCTCGGTGCTCTTCTCGGCCATCACCTCGCGCACGCTGCCGTCGGCCGCGATGCGCTCGAGCCTGGCCTCGGCCGGGCGCTCGACGGGATCGCTGGCGTCAGCGCGGGCCCGCGAGCGCGCCACCTGCTGGGCGGGGTAGCGCACCACGCGGTAGCGCCCACCGGCCACCGCGAAGGTCAGCTCCACGTGGCTGCGCTCCAAGGGCGCGTGCGCGCTGACGAACGCACGCCCGCTGCGCTCGGGGCCCTCCTTGCCGTCGCCGAAGAGGGCATAGGTCATGGCGTCGAGCAGCGTGCTCTTGCCGGCGCCGGTGCGACCGTGGATCAGGAACAGGCCGTGCTCCGCCAATCGCTCGAAGTCGACCAGCACGCGTTTCGGGTAGGGGCCGAAGGCGTGCAGCGCGATCGCGAGCGGCCTCATGCGCTCGCCTCGTCGCTCGTGCGCTGGAGCGCCTCGCGCAGCAACTCGAGTTCGGTCTCGCTGGGTTCGCTCTCGGCCCCGAGCACATGGCGGTAGAAGGCCAGGAAGACCTCGTCGACCCCGTGGCGGCTCGGGTCGGGAAGGTCGAGCGTCTCGTCGGGCGTGACGTCGAGCCGGCGCTGCTCGAACAGCGCGTTGGGGTACACCTCGCTCAAGCGGGCCTGGGCGTGCGGGATCGGCGCGCGGTCGCTCACGCTCACCAACAGGTAGTCGTCGAGGTCGGGATCGCCGCTCGCGCGCGCGGCCACGCCGCCCCGGATCACCTCGTCGAAGGGCAGCTCGCTGATGGTGCGTACCTTGCGCCGCACCTCGAGCGGCACGCTGCGCACCTCGGGGCGCGTGCCAGCCACGGCGCCTTCGTCCCAGGTGACGATGCTGACGCTCTTGTCGCTGGCCTCGTCGAAGGCGTACGGGTAGAGGCTGCCGGCGTACCGCACGTGCGGACGCCCAGGCAGGCGACGGGGCGCGTGCAGGTGCCCGAGCGCCACGTAGTCGAAGCCGTCGAGCGTGCCTGCACGGACCGCGCCGGCGCCGCCGACCATGACCGGGTCCTCCGCCTCGCCCTCGTCGCCGGCCCCCTCGACGAAGGCGTGCGCGATGGCGACGCGCGGCAGATCGCCGCGGCTGGCCTCGAGCGCGCGGCCGACGAGCCAGCGCATCGCGGCGTCGTAGTCGAAGTCACCGATGGCGGGGAGCGCTTCGTCCGGGCGCAGGGCGTGGGCCAGGGCCCGCACGCGAGCCGGCTTGTGGAACGGTAGGCCGAACAGCTCGAGGCCGGCGATGCGCAGCGGCTCGTTCGATCGAGCCAGGTCGTTCAGGAGGTACAGACCGCTGGCCCGGGTGAGGTGGGCGTTGAAGGCGATCCGTTCGGCGTGGTCGTGGTTGCCGGGGATGACCACGAGCGGCAACCCACCGGGACGGCGACGCACGATCTCCTGCGTCACCCAGGTCCACTCGCGCAGCGCGGCCAACGGTGGCCGCTCGCCGCTGTCGAAGACGTCGCCCGCCACCACGACGACGTCGGGTTGCTCGTCGTCGACGACATCGAGCAGCCGCTCCAACGCCTCGTGCTGCTCGGCGGCGAGATCGAAACGCTTGAGGTGCTTGCCGAGATGCCAGTCGGCGCTGTGCAGCAACTTCGCCATGGTTGGCCCCGAGCATACCGGCTCGCAGCGCCGGCTTTTCCTGGAGTACGTTATCCTGGTTTTGGCGTGCGACCACCACCGCCCGTGCCGACGCTTGCGGCGCGACGCGCCGAGGTCCGCACGCCAACGAGAGGGGACCCCATGCAGGCGCACGACACGCCGACCAGCAGCAGCACCGACAGCGCACCGGGCCACGTCTTCCATGCAGACCTCAGCGCGCTGATCGAGACGATCCCGCCCGAGAGCATCGTGAGCCGGCAGGTGCACGACGACGCGCACGTCAAGGTGACGCTGTTCGGCTTCGCCGCTGGCCAGTCGCTCTCCGAGCACACGGCTGCGAAGCCGGCGATCATGCAGGTCCTGGCCGGCGAAGGCACCTTCGGCCTGGGGCGCGAGTCGCTGGCGGTGGGCCCCGGGAGCTGGGCGCACATGGCGCCGCAGCTGCCCCACACGGTCACGGCACGCACGCCGATGGTGATGCTGCTGACGCTTCTCAAGGCGCCGTAGCCGCTAGCACCAGGTCGCGCGGCAGGTCGCGCGGCAGCTCGCGCGCGGGGCCGCGCGCCAGGTCGCGCGCCACGCCGCGCGGTGTGCATAGCTGTCTGCATATCGTGAGAAGATGCCTTCGGGCCTCATATCTCTCAACGCAGCGCCGCTGGAAGCGCGAGCGCGTGGCTTCTTGCGGGTCACCTGACCCGACATGCATGCGTTACGCTACTGCAAACGGCGATTGGGACGAGGAAGGGCGTGCTGATGATCCTGCGTGCGTTCGACGGCGACGACACGGCCATCGACCAACTTGACCTGCTCATGCTCGACATCCAGGGTGGCGTGCGGCACGTCTCCATCCCGCGCAGGTACGTCACCGACAAGCTGATGGCAGAGGGCATCGGCTTCGACGCCAGCAACCTCGGCTACGCCAAGACCGACGACTCCGACATGGTCGCGATCCCCGACATGCGCACCGGCTTCGTGCAGGAGCGCGACGGCCAGACGCTCCTGCACGTGCTGTGTAACGTCCATCGCAGCGACGGCGGGAGCTTCGAGCAGTACCCCCGCCGCGTGACGCGGCGGACGGTCGAGCACCTGCGCGGTGAAGGGCTCGCCGATGACGTCATGATGCTGCCCGAGCTCGAGTTCCACATCTTCGACGACGTCCGCTACAGCTCGGACCCATCGCACAGCTGCTACCACCTCCAGAGCCGCGAGGGCCTGGGGTCCGACTTCGCCGACCGACCGCGCTTCGGCACCCAGCGCGGCTACCACCGCATCGCCCCGGAGGACGGCTACGAGGACGTGCGGCACCAGATCGTGCGGGCGCTCGACATCATCGGTGTGCCGGTGAAGTACCACCACCACGAGGTGGGGGCGTCGCAGCACGAGATCGAGCTCGACCTGATGCCGCTCGCGCGAGCGGCCGACGCCATCAGCCTGACCAAGTGGATCGTCCGCTCCATCGTGGCCGAGCACGGCCTGCACGTGACCTTCATGCCGAAGCCGATGTATCGCGCGGCCGGCAACGGCATGCACGTCCACCAGTACCTGGAGCGCGACGGCCGCTCGCTCTTCACGGGCGACGCGCTGCACGGCCTCACCCCCGTCGCCCTGGCGTACACCGCGGGCTTGCTGGAGCACAGCCTGAGCGGCTCGCTGCTGGCCTTCACCAACCCCTCCACCAACTCCTACCGGCGCCTGGTGCCAGGCTTCGAGGCGCCCATCGGCGCGACCTTCGCGAAGGCCTCGCGCGACGCGTCGGTTCGCATCCCCGGCTACCTCAAGCCCGGTGAGCGCCGCATCGAGTACCGCACCGGCGACGCCTCCGCCAACGCGCACTACGCCCTCAGCGCCATGACCTTGGCGGGCGTCGACGGCATCCAGCGCGAGGCCGACCCCGTCGCGCTCGGCTTCGCCGACCCGCACAACGGCAAGGTCTTCCCGCTGTCGCTCGACGCCGTGCTGGACGGGCTCGAGTCCGACCACTCGTACCTGCTGCCGGCGTTCCCCCCGGAGTTGCTGGGGCGCTGGATCAGCCTCAAGCGCGCCGAGGCGCAGACCGTCTACCGGGCCCCCACGCCGCAGGAGTACGAGTTCTACTTCCACGTGTGAGCCGCCGGCATCCGAG
>PXAU01000202.1 GCA_003567075.1 Trueperaceae bacterium | reverse complement strand
GTCGACTATCCCGTGACCTCGATGGGGCGTCAGGCAGCCGAGCACCTCCTGCAGCTGATCGCCGGGGCAGACCCCCCTCCCCTACCGCTCATCCAGCCGCGCCTGGTCGAGAGGGACTCCACCTGCGCGCCCGTGAAGTGAGGTAGGACGATGCAACAAGTCTCGGTCCGAACGGACGTCACGGTCGTCGGCGGCGGCCTTTCGGGCGTGTGCGCCGCCATCGCAACGGCGAGGTTGGGCCGGCGCGTCGCGCTGGTCCAGAACCGGCCGGTCCTCGGCGGCAACTCCAGCAGCGAGATCCGCGTGTGGGTATGCAGCGCCACCGCCCACGGCACCCAACGCTACGCACGCGAGACAGGCATCATGGGTGAGCTCTTCTTGGAGAACCAGTTCGTGAACCAGGAGGGCAACCCGTACCTGTGGGACGTCGTCGTCCTCGAAGCTGTCCGCCGCGAGCCCAACATCGACCTGTACCTGAACACCGACGTCCACCACCTCGCGATGGCAGAGGGCGGCACGATCGCCACGGTGACGGGGTGGCAGATGGGCTCCGAGCGCGAGCTGACGTTCAGCAGTCCGCTCTTCATCGACTGCACCGGGGACGGTCTCATCGGCTACCTGGCGGGTGCCGAGTACCGCGTCGGCCGAGAGGCGCGTGCAGAGCATGCTGAGTCGCTGGCGCCCGTGACCGCGGACACGAACGTCCTTGGCTCGACGATCCTCTTCTACACGAAGGACCAGGGTCGCCCGGTCCCGTTCGTTGCCCCTAGCTTCGCCATCGACGTCACAGGGACCTCGATTCCCGAGCGCCGCATCATCCGCAGCGGCGACAACGGCTGCGCCTACTGGTGGATCGAGTGGGGTGGCGAGCTCGACACGATCCACGACAACGAGCGCATCCGCGACGAGTTGTGGGGCGTGATCTACGGCATCTGGGACTACATCAAGAACTCTGGGAAGTTCCCGGACTCGGACACGATGACGCTGGAGTGGGTCGGCGCCATCCCGGGCAAGCGCGAGTCGCGTCGCCTCATGGGCGACCACGTCCTGACGCAGCATGACGTGTTGGACCAGGTGCGCTTCGAGGACACGGTTGCCTTCGGTGGGTGGTCGATCGACATCCACCCGCCCCAGGGCGTGTACGCATACCAGACCGGCTCGTCCCACACCTTCTCGGACGGCATCTACGAGATCCCCTTCCGCTCGCTCTACTCCCGCAACGTCGGCAACCTCCTCTTCGCAGGACGCAACCTCTCCGCCAGCCACGTGGCCTTCGCGTCGGCCCGCGTCATGGCAACGTGCGCCACCCTCGGCGAGGCGGCCGGCACGGCCGCGGCGATGTGCTCGGCGCTGGGCGTTCTTCCCCGACAGCTCTACCAGCAGCACCGCCGCGATCTGGTGCAAACGCTGTTGCGTCAGGACGCCTCCGTGCTCGGCGTCGCGAACGACGACCCAGCCGACCTCGCACGCCGCGCACGGGTGACCGCCTCGTCGCACCTGGCCAGCGTCATCCTGGCGGGCGAGGGCGACACCTGGCCGCTCACGTGCGACGTTGGCGTCACCGTGCCGGTACAGGGACGGCTCGACACGCTCTCCCTGCTCGTCAGCGCGGAGCAGAGCGCCGCGCTGACGGTGAGCGCCTTCGATGTTTCCAGGCCACAGAACTTCGTTCCGAACGCGCTGTTGAACACCGTCACGGTGCCGGTCGACGCTGGTGCCGAGCGCTGGGTCGATGTGCCATTGGACATCGAGCTCGATGCGCCGAGCTACGTGTTCGTCGTGATCCACGCCGCCGAGGGCGTCACGATCCGCCGCAGCGCCGAGCCGCTCTCCGGCGTCCTCGCCTACGCGCGCCAGCTCGCCGAGACGTCGGGCGACCCCAACGAAGGTCACAACGACCAGCCGCTCCGGCAGTGGAACCCGAAGCCATTTCAGCGCGCACCCATTTGCCTGCGAGCTGCCCCTGAAGAGCGGAGCTTCGCGCCCGAGAACGTCGTCAACGGGTTGGTTCGCCCCTACGGCGCACCCAACCTGTGGCTCTCCGAGCGATTGGACACCGATCCCGAGCCCTGGCTGGCCCTCGCGTGGGACACGCCGCAGCGACTTGGGCGCATCATGATCACGTTCAACGACGACGTCAACGAGGACCTCATCAACCTGCACCACCACCGGACACCGTTTCGCGTCATCCCGGAGCTCGTGCGGGCCTACGAGCTCGAGGCACGGATCGACGACGCATGGCAGACCATCGCCCGCGTCACCGACAACCGCGTCCGTCGACGTGTCCAC
Source organism: Trueperaceae bacterium (assembly GCA_003567075.1). Classification (GTDB taxonomy): domain Bacteria; phylum Deinococcota; class Deinococci; order Deinococcales; family Trueperaceae; genus CSSed10-48. Next base: position 2,592 of record PXAU01000202.1, on the reverse strand, counting down.
GACGTGGACCTCGACGGCGTTACGGACCTACGACTGCGGGTCCTGGCGACCAACGGGAGCGCGCACGCGGAGGTGGTCGAGATACGGGCGTACGCGAGCCGAACCTCTTAGTCCACGCGACCGCTGTTGACGCTCCGCCGCCGAGCAAGCCGCACGCACCCGCCCAATCGCGGGCGCATGACGCCATCGCGGGCGCATGACGCCAATGGCAGGCGCTGCTGTAGCCCACGGCTGCGCCGTGTGCAGGCCGATACTGCTGCAACGGTCGGCGGCTGCAGGGGGTACCTCGCGCATGTGGCTCGAGACGTCGATCATGTCGACCCCTGGCGCACTGGGTGGATGATGCAGCAGGTACTTCCGTCCGTCGGGCGACGCTCGCCGTAGACGACGTCGCGAGCAGCCCAGACGACGAGTCGATGTTCGGCGCCCGAACGAAGAGGTCGAACCTCAGGCGACCGCCCACGGATCGACCGTGTCGACGTCGAGGTGCGCGAAGTCGCGGACGTCGCGAGTCGCGACGCTCAAGCCCCGACGCGCTGCCGTCGCAGCGATCAACGCAGCGCCTCAGCGACGACGTAGGTGTCGAGCAGATAGCCTCGCATGCTCATGCGAGGTCAATCGGCCGGGCCGGTGACGGGTCGCGTTCGGCCGGCCACGCATCGCTCTCCATGCGCGGAGCGGCGAGCAACGCATCGACGAGACTGCGACCCGCTGTGGCGAGACGCTCGTAGGTTGCCACGTCGAGCACCACGACCCGGGGCACGCCGTGCCTGGTCACGACCTGGGCCTCACCGCCCTCGGCCTGCCGCACGAGTTCGGAGAACCTGGCCTTCGCCTCTTGAAGGGGCCACGTGCGCACGCCATCACCTCCGTTCTCGGCAGTGCTGCCTTGAAGCAGTTACGGAACGTTCTCTGTGCCCCGAGCCGACCACGCATACGAGGCGGCGACGGACGACGCCCTCACCCCGCGTGCCATTCCTCCACGCCGAGGCCGTGGACGCGCCGGAACTCCCGCACGTTACCGGTCACCACGACCCTCTCCGTCGCGAGCGCGTGCGCGGCGATCCACAGGTCGTTCGGGCCGATGGGTGTGCCCGCCCGTTCCAGGGCGCGGCGGGCCGCCGCATACGCCTGGGCGACGTCATCATCAAGTGGCAACACAGGTAGACGCGCGAGGAGCTCGTCCACCCGCTCACGTAGGGCAGTGTTGCCGGTACGCATGGCTCCGAACCGCAGCTCGCCTGCAACGACGGGCGACGTCGCCACGGCGTCAACGCCTCCCTGAGCGATCCGCTGAGCGATCGCCCCTCGCGGCTCGCGCAGGAGCCGCGACAGGGTGTCGGTGTCGAGCAGGTAGCGAGGCACGTCAGACCTCGGGTTCGTCGAGCGGTGCCAGATCGCTGTCGTCAACGTCCGGGAAGGAGACATCGAGCGGCTCGAGCGACGCGAGCCACGGCAGCAACCCCGTGCGCTGCACCGGGCGGACGATGAGCACGCCGTCTTCGAACCGCACGAGTGCCTCGTCGGCGTCGAACTCCCACTCGCGCGGGATACGCAGCGCCTGGTTGCGCCCATTGCGGAACAGGTTGACGCGTCGCTCTTCTCGCATCCGGTGAACGCCTCCCAACAGGAGTATAGGCCACGGCATATGCCAGCCCGGTCATCAGCAGCACCATCGGCGACCACACCGAGACCCACGGAGATCCTTGCACGTCAGGACGCAGCCGCTCACCTCGACGCGGCCGAAGCCGAGCGGGTCGCGGCGAGTGCCGCCGCCTCACGCCGCGGGTCGCGGCCGGTGGCTCCGGAGATGGGCGCCGAGGTCGACGATGGTCTTGAGGAGCACGAAGAGCGCGAGCCCGATCGCGGGCTCGCCGAGCCCCAGCATCAGCCCGGCGCCCAGCACCAGGGTCACGTGCAGCACCACGACCCGGCCGTAGGGCTGCGCCATCAGCGCCTTCGGTGGGCGGTCGAGGTCCTCGCCCCGCACCAGCACGTTGCCGATGAACGACACGGCGTGGCTGACCAGCAGACCCATCGCCGTGAGCAGCAGCCCACCATGCAACGCGGCGCCAGCGATGCCGAGCCCACCGAAGAAGAACCAGAGCGGCCCGGACATCGGGGCGAACGCGCCTCCGGTGGCCGCGCCACCACCGAACAACGCCACCACGAAGAACCCGTGCACGGTCCAGAAGGCACCGTAGTGCAGCACGAAGAAGCCGGCCAGGAAGAGCCGCTCGAACGCGGCCGACGCACCCTCGGCGTCACCGTCGCGGCCGCGCGTGAGCAGGATCTTGAGCAGCGCGAACAGCCCAACGATGCCGTTCTCGAACCAGTACAGCAGCATCAGGTCAAAGGTCGACCAGCCAAGGAACAGCACACCCGCGAGCGGCACCAGGTTCACGGCCACGAGCGACCCGATCGCCCACGGCGTGGAGACCGTGGCTGGCCCGCTCGCGGTCACCGGCCCGCTCCCCGGGCCCGTCGATGCGACCGGGTGCCGGCCCGCGCGGCCGATGACGATCTCGGTGGGCTCGTTCGAGGCACCGTCGCTGGCCATGCGCGAGTCTAGCGCGGGCGACGGAACGCGCG
>PXAU01000103.1 GCA_003567075.1 Trueperaceae bacterium | reverse complement strand
TGCCCGCGGTCGCCTCTCGCAGCGAGCCCCGTCGTACCCTGCCCCATGCTCGTCCACGCCACCTTCTCGATCACCGCCCGCTGTGCCCGCTCGGGCGCCTTCGGCATCGCCGTCGCGACGCGCGTGCCGGCGGTGGGCGCGGGCGTGCCGTACCTGCGTGCAGGCGTCGGCGCCATCGCCACGCAGGCGCGCACCAACCCCTACCTCGGCATCGACGGGCTCGAGCTGCTGGCCCAGGGCGAGAGCGCCGAAGAGGTGCTTGCCGCGCTCGTGGCCTGGGACCCCGCCATCGAAGAGCGCCAGTTCGCCATCGTGGACGCGCGCGGCACCGTCGCGGCCCACACCGGGAGCGAGACGCACGCCTACGCCGGGCACCGGCTGGGCGAGGGCGTGATCGTCGCCGGCAACCTGCTGACGGGCCCCGAGCACGGCCACGGACCGATCTCCTGGCCGCCGCAGCGGAGGCCGAGCACGGCGAGGCCGAGCTGGCCCTGACGGAGCGCCTGCTGGGCGCGCTCGAGGCCGGCCAGGCAGCCGGCGGCGACCGCCGCGGCAAGCGCGGCGCAGGGGGCGCATAGGCGCCGAGAGGCGGGCAAGGGAGGTGGGCGCATCGCTGCCGAGGCGTGTCGGCCGGGAGCGCGTCAGGAGCGAGCACCTCGAGCACCTGGCACTGGTGGCGTGGTAGGCGAGGTCTGGATCGACCACCGCTGGTGCGAACGCGATGCCACCGGGCCGCAAGCGGGTCGGTGCCCCAACAGGTGTACAATTGGGCGTGACCGTGTCAGATGATCAGCACGTTCGTTCATGCATCGCGTCTGGAACGGCATCCACGCGGCAACCGAACGAGACGCGGCGATAACAGACTGATCATCTGAACGAGGACGCCGTTGCCGTCACTGGACCGAGACCGCACCATCAGCGGCCGGAACCCCCGAGGAGGGACGCATGTTCAACGAGATGCACTGGGGCAAGAAGAACCGCATGGGCGAGATCATCCAGCCGGACGGGAGGGCCCTGATGCTGGCCATCGACCATGGCTACTTCATGGGGCCGACGCGCGGGATGGAGGTACCGAGCGAGGCGCTCGCGCCGCTGCTCGACCACGCCGACAGCCTGATGCTGAGCCCCGGCATCCTGGGCAGCTCGGTGCCGACGAGCTTCAAGGGCGGCGTCGTCCTGCGCGCCTCCGGCGGCAACAGCATCCTCGACGAGGACATGAGCAACGAGGCCGTCATCCTCTCGGCCCGGCAAGCCGTCAACCTGAACGCCTCCGGCGTCGCGATCTCCATCTACGTCGGCGCCGAGAACCAGCACCAGACGCTGCTCAACCTCGCCCAGACGATCGAGGACGCCAGCGAGTACGGGCTGCCGGTCCTCGGCGTCACCGCCGTCGGCAAGGAGATGAAGGAGAAGTCCGCCGCCAAGCGCTTCCTGGCGCTGTCCTGCCGCATCGCCGCCGAGCTCGGCGCCGACATCGTCAAGACGTACTACTGCGAGGGCTTCGAGGAAGTGGTCACCAAGACGCCGGTGCCCATCGTGATCGCCGGCGGCCCCAAGCTCGACACCTATGAGGACATCCTCAACCTGTGCCACAACGCCCTCGAGCGCGGCGCCATCGGCGTCGACATGGGCCGCAACATCTGGCAGTCCGAGCACCCCGCCGCCATCATCCAGGGCGTACGCGGCATCGTCCATGGCGGCTTGAGCGTCAAGGAAGCGCTCGACCTGGTCAACTCGCTCGCGGACGACAGCACCCGCCGCAAGCAGTACTTCGCTGCGCACCCCGACGACGCCAAGGTGCAGGAAAAGCACTGACCGGCGCTCACCGATGCCCGCCGTGACGACCGAGGCGCTCGACGCCCCCGGCCTCGGAGACGACGAAGAGGCGCTGCTCAGCCGCGTGGCCTGGTACTACCACCACGACGGACTCACCCAACACGAGGTGGGGCGGCGTCTGGGCCTGTCGCGCATCAAGGTGTCGCGACTGCTGGAGAAGGGCAAGCGGACGGGCATCATCGGCATCACCATCCACTCCAAGCACCGTGGTTGCCTCGCGCTCGAATCCGCCCTGCGCGAGGCCCACGGTCTCGACGAAGCCGTCGTCATTCCCGCTCTGGAGCCTGCACCCGGTGACCCGATCGGGCAGGTGAACGAGCGTCTGGCGCAAGCTGCCGCCTCGTACCTGATGCCCTTCCTGGGCGACGGCAGCTTGTTGGCCATCGGCTGGGGCGACACCGTCACCCGCGCCGTCAACCGTCTCGGGCACGTCCTGGGGCGCACCGGCGCGTCGGTCGTGACGCTCACGGGCGGGGTGAGCACGTACGTGCCGATGATCGGGAGCCTCGACCCAGCGCTGGCACAGAGCGAGCGCCTGTTCATGATTCCGTCGCCTCTCGCGGTCTCGAGTGCCACGACCGCGAAGGCGCTCCTACGCGAGCCGGCGGTGCGCGACGTGCTCACCATGGCGCTCACCGCCGACCATGCGCTGATCGGCGTCGGCGCCATGGACGAGCAGGCCAGCGTCGTCAAGGGCGGCTACGTCACCAGCGCCGAGATGCGACGCTACCGCCGCCAGGGCGCGGTGGGCGACCTCCTGGGTCGCTTCCTCGACGAACGCGGCCGCAGCCTCGACTTGCCCATCCACGACCGTATCGTCGGGATCGACCTCGAGACGCTGGCCCGCCTTCCGTCCGTGGTCGCCGCGGCCGGTGGCCCGCAGAAGGTCGAGGCCATTCGGGCGGCGCTGGCGACGCGCACGCTCGACGTCCTCATCACCGACGAGACGACCGCGCGGGCCGTCATGGACCGAGCGCCGACCGACCACCCGTAGACCACACGGCTGCTTGCGGTGCGCGCCGCGAGGGCGCCGGCCGCGACCGCCCATCACGGCTCAGGCGATGGCGTCGATCAAACGGGCTACCGTGTCGTCGATGCTGCCGCTACCGCGGTGCAAGCCGCCACCGAGCAGGTAGATCACCTCGCTGCCGTAGAGCTCGCGCATCGCAGCGACGTTCCCCAGCTCCATGCCGCCGCCCGGTGTGGGGAAGGCTGGTGCGAGCGCACCGAAGGCGTCGCTGCACCCCGCGGCGATCGCGCGGCACTCCTCGGCGCTGAACGAGAAGCGTCCTCCCACGTTCGGGAAGATGCTGGCGTCGGCACCGGCCAGCCGCTGCAACTGCCCGTACAGCGCGTAGTGCGCCATCCCGTTCTCTGGTGACGTGACGAAGCTGCCGTACCAGGCGGGGTGGCTCACGACGGGCAACGCCAGCACGTCGTCGTCGGCCAGGCTGCGCATGGTATCGAAGCCGATCAGGCCCGGACAGAGCAGCAGCCCTCCGGCACCCGCGGCCTTCGCCATCACGGCCCGCGCGCGCACCTCCGGTGCCGGACCGATCACGTGCGGCACGTACAGGCTGCGCCGACCGGTCTCGGCGTTGGCGCGCCCGACGGCAGCCGCGCAGGCAGCGACGCGCGCCTCGAACGGCGCGATCGGCTGGTTGGCGAGGCCGTGATCGTCCTTGACGATGTCGACACCGGCGCGTGCATAGCGGTAGGCCAACTCCGCGAGTGCCTCGACCGAGAGCCCGAGCGGCTTGAGCGCCGTCATCAGCAACGGCCGCTCAGGGACGCCGACGCGTTCGCGCAACCCCCGCTGCCCGAAGCGCGGGCCCCTGAAGCGCGACAGGAGGCGCTCGGGCAGCTCGAATCGCAGCACCCGCACGCCCGGCTTGATGCTGGTGTTGCCGAACACGACGTTCATGAGCTGCGGCAGCTCGTCGCCGGCCGTCTCCACCGCGTAGCTGATCGCCACCTCGAAGCCGCCTTCGCCCGCCGGCTCGAAGCGCTCGATGCACCCCACCACGTGCTCGGCGATGTCCCCCGCCGGCAACAGGTCGGCCGGGAACTCGACGGTCTGCTCCAGGCAGACGGCCTCGGCCTTCTGCCGCGCCTCGATCGCGTCGCCCGAGACCGCGTAATGGACCACGAAGCGTTCGCCGGACAGTCCGGGAACGCGTGCGGTCGGCGGCAGCAGGCCGATGCCCGTCACCTAGAGCGCCTCGGCCTTGGCCAGGCTGTGCACTTCCTCGACCCGCACCTGCGCCAGGTCCGCCTCGGCGATCCCGGTGTCGCGACCCGCGAGCCGCTCGGCCGCACGCACCAACGCCATCGCGTCCAGGCCGTACTCGCCCATCAGGTAGGCCTGGCTGGCGCCATGCGCGTACGTGTCGCGCAGGCCCAGGCGCACCAGCGGCGTCCCCACGGCGTGCTCCGCCATCAGCTCCGCCACGGCCGAACCCAGGCCGCCGACGATCGTGTGGTTCTCGAGCGTGATCACGCCCTTCCTGGCGCGCTTCAGCGCGTCCAGCACCAGCGGGTCGTCGAAGGGCTTGTGGGTGGACACGTGCAGATGCGTGGCCCGTACGCCCGCGCCCGCCAGGGCCGGCACCGCCCGCAAGGCTTCCTCGGTGGTGATGCCCGCGGTGAGGATGGTGACGTCGTCACCCTCGTGCAGGACCCGCGCCCGACCGAGCGCCATGGGCTCGCTCTGCGGGAAGAGGCGCGGGACGCGGCCGCGCAAGAAGCGCACGTACACCGGCCCGTCGACAGCGTGCGCCACGTCGAGCACGCTCTCGACCTCGGTGGCGTCGCCGGTCTCCAGCACCGTCATGTTGGGCGTGGCGCGCATGATCGCGACGTCCTCGATCGCCTGGTGCGTCACCCCGCCGGGCGTGGTGATGCCAGGCAGGAAGGCCATGAGGCGCACCGGCAGGTTCGGGTAGGCGATCGACATCGCCAGCTGGTCGTACGGGCGCCGGTAGACGAACACCGCGAAGGTATGCACGAACGGCTCGAAGCCCTCGCGCGCCAAGCCGGCAGCGAAGCCCATCATGTTCTGCTCGGCCATCCCCAGCGAGAAGAAGCGCTCGGGATAGGTGTCACGCCACTTCCCCACCTCGCAGGAGTTGGTGAGGTCGGCCGAGACCACCACCACCCGCGGCTTGTCAGCAGCCCAGCGGATGAAGTTCTCGACGTGGGGGCGGTTGACGATCTCCATCTCAAGCCTCCTCGTCGAACGTCTCGAACGCTCGCTGATAGCGCTCGCGCTCGGCCTCCGAGCCGAAGCGCAGGTAGTGCAGGTTGGGCGCACGCTCCGCCAGCAGCGGAACGCCACGGGTGGGATCGGTGTGCGCCAAGACGAACAGCGGACGGCCGTCCGACGGCGCGGCCGCCGGCGCCGCCAAGGCCTCGACGTCGTGCCCGTCAACGTCGTACACGCGAGCGCCGAAGGCGCGCAGCTTCTCGCCCAGCGCGCCCACCTGCATCACGTCCTCCACCCGGCCGTCGCACTGCTGGTCGTTCACGTCGGCGTAGATCCCGACGTTGTCGAGGCGGTAGTGCACCAGCGCCTGCACCGCCTCCCACACCTGCCCCTCCTGGAACTCGCCGTCGCTCATGAGCACCCAGACGCGGCCGGGTTCACCCTTGAGTCGCCGCCCGAGCGCGATGCCGCCCGCCTGACTGATCGCCTGCGCGAGCGAGCCGGTGGTGGTCTCCACCCCGGGCGAGTGCTCCGCACCGATCATCTCCACGGTCGAGCCGTCGCGGTTGAAAGCCTCGAGCGCGTGCTCGGCGAGACGCCCGAACTCGATGAGCGCAGCGTAGAGCACCAGCGCGTAGTGCGCGGGCGAGAAGATGAAGCGATCGAACTGCGGCTCGCGCGGGCCGTTGTAGGCACCGCCCGACACGAACGACGGGTTGTCGCGGCCGGGCACGCCGGGGAACGGCACCGGCTCCAGCGGGGCTTGGCTCGCGCCGAGCACCATCACCTTGCCGTAGAGCGTGGCGAACAGCTCGGCCGAGGAGCAGGCTTGGCTCAGGTAGCCGCCGCCACTACGCATCACGTGCTCGAACACGCGCTTGCGGATGCGCTGCGCCGTGCGCCGAACCTCCTCGGTCGACATGGTCGTATCGGTCAGCATGCGATTCCCTTCCCTCCTCATGGCCGCGACGCGACGCGCCGCAGCTGGATCTCGTCGATGCAGGCATTCCCGGAGCTGGCCAGCAGGAACACCACCACCTCGGCGATCTCGCTCGGCCCGATGGCCTGCTCCAGCGGGACGTCCGGCCTGGCCTGGCGCAGCATGTCGGTGGCCGTACCGCCGGGGCAGACCGTGTGCACGCGCACCTCGTCGCCTGGTACCTCCTCACGCAACGCCCGTGCGATGCCCACCAGCGCGTGCTTGCTGGCGGTGTAGGCCACCTGTTCAGGGTATCCGCGCCCACGAAGCGCATCGGCCAGTTGTTCCAGTGCCTGGCCGTCGCGAGCGGTGAGCGCAAGGGCGACGCCTTCGGCAGCAAGCGCCTGGGCGATGGCACGACCGATGCCGCGGCTGGCGCCGGTCACCAGCGCCACGCGGCCCTCCAGTCGCCCTGCCCGTGGACGCGCCAACGCTACGCCTTCACCTCCGTCGCGCCCTGCAGCTCGAGCATCTTGATGAGCGCCGAGGCGTTCTCCTCCCCCCAGCCCTGGTTCACCGCACCCTTGATGGTCTCGCGCACCGCGGCAGCGGCCGGGATGGGGCTGTTGAGGTCCTGGGCGAAGCGGGCGATGAGGTTGGCGTCCTTGAGCATGTGCTTGAGCGCGAAGTGCACCCCGAAGTCGCGCGCGACGAGCGCAGCGCCGACACCATCAAAGATCGGCGACTTGAAGTCGGTCACGTGCAGCACACCCAGCACCGCGCGCGGGTCGAGGCCGGCCTTCTGCGCCATGACCATCGCCTCGCCGAGCGCCTCGAGCTGCATGGCCACCACCAGGTTGCCCACCAGCTTCATGGAGGCGCCCTTGGCCGGGCCGCCCATGTAGTGCAGCGTCTCGCTCAGGACCTCGAGCACCGGTTGGACCTGCGCGAACACCGCCTCGTCGCCGCCCACCACGATCCACAGCCCACCGCCGGCGGCCTCGTTACGCGAGCCGAACACGGGCGCGTCGAGGAACGCGACGCCGCGCTCGGCGAAGGCCTGGTACTCGCGCAGGCTGAGCTCGGGATGGACGGTGCTCGTGTCGACCACGACCTGGCCCGGCGACACGCTGGCCAGGACGCCGCCGTCGCCCCACACCAGCTGTTCGACGGCGTCGTCGTTGCTGAGGCAGTACATGACCAGGTCGGCACCCTGCACGGCCTCGGTCACGGTCGTCACCACCTGGGCGCCGTGCGCGCGCATCACCTCGGCCTTCGCGGGCGTGCGGTTGTAGGCGCGCACCTCGTAGCCGGCCTTCACCAGGTTCGGGACCATGCCCTGCCCCATGACGCCGATGCCGAGGTAGCCGATCGTCGTGATGCTCATGCTGTCTCCTCAAATCCGTCCAGGATCGCGCTCAAGATGATGACGCCTGCCTCGCACCCGGGATCGACGAGCCCCTCGGTGCGCTCACCGATCCAGCCGGCGCGGCCGATCTTGCTGCGAAGCGGCGTCACTGCGTCGCGGCCATCCCGGGCTGCCCGCAGCGTCCGCTCGGCCACCACCTCCGGCGCGGCGCCCTCGGCCACCGCTGCCACCGCGGTCTCGGCGGCGGGATGGAGCACGTCGATGATGGTCTTGTCGCCGGGCTTGGCCTTGCCCCGCTCCTGCACACCGGTGTCGGCCGCCGCCAGCATGCGCGCCAGGTCGCTTGGCGTGAGCTCGTGCTGGCCGCGGACCTCCTTGCCCGCGCGCATGAGGGCGGTCGCCAGCAACGTCCCCAGGCTCGAGGAGGCCGCGCGGTTCACGGCCATGCCGGCCTGCGCCACGTACGTGCCGACGTCCTCGGGCGGCTCCTGCTCGACGTAGCTCTCGAGCGCGGCGGCCATCTTGCCAGCGGTGATGCCGAGGTCGCCGTCGCCCATCGCCTGGTCGAGTTCGGTGAGGTGGTCCTTGTTCGCTGCCAGGGCCCTGGCCACGCGCGCGAGCGAGCTGCGCACCTCCGCAACACCGATGCCCGCCATGTCAGGTCTGCACGAAGAAGGGCGAGGCGGCGGGGGCGTCGAGCAGCGCCTTCAGCTCGTCGTCGAGCCGCAGCAGGGTGATCGAGGCGCCGGCCATCTCCATGGAGGTGGCGAAGCGGCCGACGTACGGTCTGTGCAAGGAGAGCCCGCCGGCCTCGAGCAGCTCCGCGGCCTTGCGGTACATGATGTAGAGCTCCTCGTGCGGCGTGGCGCCCAAGCTGTTGAGCATGATGGTGAGCGTGTCGCCCGAGGCAGGCGCAAGGTCCTCGAGCAGCGCGTCCAGCATGCGCTCGGTGATGACGTCCGCGCTCTGCAGCGACTCCCGCTTCATGCCGGGCTCGCCGTGGATGCCCATGCCGATCTCCATCTCCCCCTCGCCGATGGTGAAGGTCGGCTTGCCGGCCTGCGGCACGGTGCAGGGTGAGAGCGCCACACCGATCGAGCGGGTGTGCTCGAGGGTCTTCCGGGCGATGGCCGCGACCTCGTCGAGGCTGCCTCCCTGGTCGGCCTTCGCGCCTGCGAGCTTGAAGGCGTAGACCATCCCCGCGACACCGCGGCGCCGATCGGCTTCGGCCGGCGGGGCTGAGGCGACGTCGTCCTTGACCAGCACGGTCTCGACGCGGATGTCCTCCATGTCGGCCATCTCGGCCGCCATGTCGAAGTTCATGACATCGCCGCCGTAGTTGCCGTAGACGTAGAGCACGCCCTTGCCGCCGTGGATACGGCGGGTGACCTCGAGCATCTGCTCGGCGCTGGGCGACTGGAACACGTCGCCGACGGCGCAGCCGTCCAGCATGCCCTTGCCGACGTAACCGAGGAACACGGGCAGGTGGCCGGAGCCGCCGCCGGTGGCGAGCGCCACCTTGCCCTGGACGGGCGCGTCGGCGCGCACGATGGCGTGCAGGTCACCCGCCATGCCCAGCTGGTCGGGGTGGGCCTTGAGCAACCCCGCGAGCATCTCGTGGACGTACGAGTTGGGGTCGTTCAGGATCTTGCGCATGATGGCCTCCTCAAGATATGGGCCCGTTGGGTGGCGGACGTGCGCCCGCCACCCAACGAGTTCAGCGACCGGACCTCGGCCCGATCGGTCCAGGCATACTCAGCGCTCGAGCGTCCCGACACCCGAGTAGCGGAAGGCTTCTTCCTCGAGCTCGGCGATGCGAGCCTCGTCCATCAGGTCGTCGAGGATCTCGATGCGCATGAGGAAGACGAGCGGCAGCTCGTCGGCGCGGCCCTCGAGGTGGTACTTGACGGCCTCGGCGCTGGCGACGCCGAAGTCGTCGTTGATGCGCATGGGGGTCGCCTTGAGCTCGCCCATGCGGATGGCCTCGACCTCGTCGCCGGTGCCGCCCCAGCCGGTCAGGGCGATCTCGTCGATCAGGCCGAGCGAGTCGATGGCCGACACCGCGCCCATGGCCATGGCGGTGTTGGCGTTGTGGATGAGATCGACTTCGGGGTAGGCCGTGGCGATGAACTGCGCGCCGTCGAAGCCGCCCTCGCGCTGGAACAGGCCGTAGTGCTCGTAGAGGAAGTTCCAGTCGGAGTTCGCTTCCAGGTAGTCGCGGAACCCCTGCGAGCGCTGGTCGTCGATCAGGCCGGGGGTGCCGCGCACGAGCGCGAAGTTGCCCTCGGTGCCCCAGCGATCGATCACGTACTGCGCCATGCGGTGGGCGCCGTCGAGGTGCGCGTAGGCGTGGTAGCCGAGCGGCTGGGCGTCGCCCCACTCCTTGATGACGAGGTCGTTGTTCCAGATCATGACCTCGACACCCGGTGCGTCGATGATGCGCTTGATGTTGTCCTGCTGGACGGAGAGCTCGGTCGGGCCGTAGATCACGTAGTCGTAACCCTCGTCGATGACCAGGTCGGTGTAGGTGGTCTGGAGGTCGTGATCACCCATGCCCGAAGCGAACTCGACGGCCTCGTAGGGAATCTGCAGCTCGTCGAGACGCGCGCTCATGGCCAGCCAGCCGCGCAACCAGATGTCCGAGACGTCCTGGCTGGGGTAGATGACCGCGATCTGGATGGGTTCTTCGAGCTCCACGGACAACGGCACGGCGGGCGCGCCGACGACATCGCGAAGCGCGTCGAGGACGCCTTCGGGGTCGACTTCGAGGTAGTACCAGAAGTCGCGCTCGCCTTCGTCGGGGAGCGGGTTCAGCGGGAGCCGCTGGGCGAAGGCCAGCGAGCCGAGCGCCAGGGTGAACGCTAGGAGGACTGCGATCATGCGATGGACACGTGTCATGTGGTCTGATCCTTTCGTGTCGAGCGAGTTGCCGAGCTCCGCGGTCATCGTGCCTTGCCACATGGGTGGCGCCCTCACGTCATTCCGAACCTCCTTTACCTCTACGTTCGACGTAGCTGTAGAACGCCACCGACAGCACGATGATGAGGCCGGCGGCGACGAGCTGCCAGAAGAAGGCGAGACGCAGGATCACCAGGGCGTTGGTCACCATCGAGAGCAGCACCACGCCCACCAGGGTGCCAAGCATCGTTCCACGGCCGCCGAACAGCACGGTGCCGCCGACGACCACCGCAGCGATGGTGTGGAGCGCGAAGCCCTCGGCCACGGTGGCCTGCACCGCGTTCAGGCGGCCGGTGAGCATGATGCCCGCAAGACCGGCCGCGGCACCCATGAGCATGTAGTGATAGACCTTGTTGCGCCGCACGTTGATGCCGCTCAACATCGCCGACTCGCGGTTCCCGCCGATGGCTATGGCGTAGCGACCGAGGGGCGTGAAACGGTAGATGAACACGCCGACGAGCAGCACCACCACACCGATGATGATCGGGATCGGGATGGTATCGCCGAACACGCGGCCGCGGCCCAAGGCGGGGATCGGCTCCGGGAAACGCTGCAGCACCGCACCTGCAGCCATCACCAGCGCCAACCCCCTGAACACGAGGTCGGTCGAGAGCGTGGTGATCAGGTCCGGGACACGGAGGACCGTGATGATCAGCCCGTTCACCAGGCCGCACGCCACACCGACGACCAGCGCCATGGCCAGCGCAAGGTACACACCCACGTTCAGGTCCTTGATGAAGATCGCCATCACGATCGCTGACAGAGCCGATATCGAGCCGATGGACAGGTCGATGCCGGCCCCCGTGATCACGATCGTCATCGCCATCCCCAAGACCATGTAGATCGCGGCGTCCTGGAGGATGATGCGAACGTTCGTGATGCGGAAGAAGCGCGGCTCGAAGATCGCCATCACCACCCCGATCACGACGATCATCGCGAGCGGACCCATGATGTTGATGTAGCGCTCGAACGCGGGTTGCGCCCGCTCGCGGCCGGCAGCGACGCTGGGCACGCTCATGACCCCACCGCCCCGCCCGCACCGGCTCGCGCGGCCGGTCCCCTGGGATCGGCTTCCGTCGCGCCGACGATGAGCCCCAGGATCTCCTGACGCGAGGTCTCGGCAGTCGTGCGCACCCCGGCGAGCATTCCGTTGCGCAGGACCATGATGCGATCCGAGAGCTCGAAGACGTCCTCGAGCTGATGGCTGATCATGATGAGGCCCATCTCCTTGCCCTTCAGTCTGTGCACCACCTCGAGCATGCGCCGCGTCTCCTCCGGGCCGAGCGCCGCGGTCGGCTCGTCCAGGATCAGGATCTTCACCGTCTCCTGGATCAGCGCCCGCCCGATCGCCACCGCCTGGCGCTGCCCACCAGAGAGGTTGAAGGCATTCTGATCGATGTTGCCTAAGCTTATCCCGAGACGCTCCCTGAGCAGCGTGGCCGCCTTCGAGCGCATGCCACCGTTGTCGAGAACCGGGATGCCGAACACCTTGCGCTTGATCTCGTTGCCCAGGTACACGTTCTGCGGAGCCGTCAGGTAGTCGACCAGCGCCAGGTTCTGGTAGACGGCATCGATGCCGAGCTGGATCGAGGTGCGCCTGTCGGGGATGTGGACCTGCTGGCCCTCGAGCTTGATGACGCCCTCGCTGGCCGGGTAGACACCCGTGAGGATCTTGATCAGCGTCGACTTGCCCGCGCCGTTGTCGCCCACGATCGCTAGGAGCTCGCCTGCATGCAGTGCCAGATCGACGTTCTTGAGCGCCTGCAGGCCGCCGAAGTGCTTGCTGATGCCGAGCATCTCCAGCAGAGGCGCGCGCTGCCCCGCTACGGCGCTCATCGCCCCACCTCCCGGGGGCTCACCCTCGGACGTACCTCGTGTGCGCTCATCGTTCACCTCCAGTTGCCGTGGCGGACCTCGTGACCCGCATCAGATGACCCGCTCGTTGCCGCCGTCGACGGGCAGCTGTCCGCCGGTGGTGCATTCGAACAGCGCCCCGCACATCGCCGCCGCTAGTTCGGCAACGTGGCGGCTGGTGACCTCGACGCGCAACAGGTTCTTGCGCTTGTACTGGTCCACGCTCATGCCGTAGTGCTTGGCACGGGACGCCAGTAGCTCCTCAGTCCACAGCGCCGTGTCGAACACGGCGTCCGGGTGGACGCTGTTGATGCGGATGCCGTCGCGTGCCCACTCGAGCGCCGTGACACGCGCGAGCTGGTTGAGCGCCGCCTTGGAGGCTGAGTACGCCGCCGCTCCCGGTCCCGGTGCGGGCACGTTCTTCGAACCGATGATCGCCACGCGGCCGCGCTTCGGCGCCAGCGCCAGCAGCGGATGGGCGTGTCGCAGGAACACCAGGTTGGCGTCGAGGTTGACGCCCAGCACGCGACGCCAGGTGTCGCTGCCGAGCTCCACGACCGGCTGCGCCGGCGGGAAGATGCCGGCGTTGAGCACCAGCATGTCGAGCCCACCGAAGGCCCGCACCGTGCGCTCGAAGGCGTCCTCCACCTGTGCCTCGTCGGTGACGTCGCAGCCAAGGCCGAGGTAGGCGGGGCCCTCGAAGCTCCGCTCGATGGCGTCGTCGACATCGAGGCCGACCACGGCCGCGCCGCGCAGAAGCAGCGACGCCACGCAGGCCTTGCCGATGCCTGAGGCGGCACCCGTCACCAGTGCCACCTCTCCAGCGAACTCAGCGGCGCCACCAGGGCGCTCGAGCTTGCGTTGCTCCAAGTACCAGTACTCGACGTCGAAGACGTCGCTCGCCGGCAACGCCCGGTAGCCTCCCAGCGCGGTCGCTCGCAGTACGATCTCCATGGTGTGGCGGTAGAGGTCTCCGGTGACTATCAGGTCCTCCGGATCGCTGCCGACGGCCAGCATCCCCAGGTCGGGATCGAGCACCACCCGCGGCGCCGGATCGACGGGCGCGAGGTCGTCCTCGGCGCCAGCGGCCAGCTCACGCACGTAGGCGCGGTAGGCCTCGGCGTAGCCGGCGACGTCGCGCCCAACGAGAGGCAGGCGCTTCGTGCGGATCACGTGGTCGGGCGTGGCGGGGCCCTGCTGCGACATGGTGGCCACGTCCTCGTGCCGCGCGAACGAGAGCGCCAGCGGGTCCTGATGCGCCCGCAGCAGCATCGGCTTGCCCGCCGCCGCGGCAACGTCGGCGCGAACCCGCGCCAACTCGAGTCGTTGTGGCTGCGAGGGCGGGGGTTCGTGGTCGAGCGGCAGCTGCCAGGCGCCGCGGCGCTCCAGGTACGCCTCGGCCCGGCTCACCAGCTCGACCGTGCGCTCGTACGAGTCCCGGGCCGTGTCAGCGAAGGTGATGAGGCCGTGGTTGAGCAGCACGATGCCGAGCGTGGTCGGGCCGACCTGCGGCAGGTGCTCCTCGACGAAGCGCTTCGCCAGGCGGAAGCCCGGCATCACGTAGGGCACGACCACCACGTCGTCACCGTAGACCTCGCGCACGCGCGCCTCGCCATCCTCGCTGTTGCTGAGCGTGATGACGGCGTCGGCGTGGGTGTGGTCGACGTAGTCGGCCGGCAGCGCCGCGTGCAGGATGGCCTCGACGGAGGGCGAGGGCGCGTCCGGGTCGGTGCAGGCGGCGCGCAGTTCGCGCCCCATGTCGGTGTCCGAGAGCACCGCCAGCTCGGCCAGCCGCAGCACCGGCGGCATGCGGAGCGGCGCGAAGCCGCGCGCGTCGATGCTGCGCAGATCGTGCCCGCTGCCCTTGATGAAGAGCAGCCGCTGCTGCTCACCGAAGAGGTCAGTGATTGACGCCTTGACCGAGGTGTTGCCGCCGCCGTGCAGCACCAACGACGGCTCGCGCCCCAGGAGCCGCGAGCTGTAGACACGCTGCCCCAGCGCGCCCTCGAAGCCGGCGGCCTCATGGTCGTCCCAGCGGCTGATCACGGTCGCCTCGGCAGCTTCGCCGGCGCGGGGGTGCGAGCCACGTCAGGCACCGCGAACCACCTTGCGCAGGTTGGTCTCGTAGGGCGGCTCGACCACGCCCTTCTCGGTCACGATCGCGCTCACCAGGTGCGCCGGCGTGACGTCGAAGGCAGGGTTGTAGACACCGATGCCAGGCGGCGCCGTCTGGCGCTCGCCCAGGCGCCGCAGCTCGTCGGGATCGCGCTCCTCGATCTCGATCGAGGCGCCGTCGGGCGTGTCGAAGTCGATGGTGGAACTCGGCGCCGCCACATAGAAGGGGATGCCGTGCTCCTTGGCCAGGATCGCCACGCCGTAGGTGCCGATCTTGTTGGCCACGTCGCCGTTGGCGGCCACCCGGTCGGTGCCGACGATGACGGCCTGGATGCGTCCCTGCCGCATCACGGTGGCGGCCATCCCGTCGCCGATCAACGTGACCGGCAGGCCCGCCTGGTCGAGTTCCCAGGTGGTGATGCGCGCACCCTGCAGCAGCGGGCGGGTCTCGTCGGAGAACACGTGGATGCTGCGCCCGTGCTCGGCGGCCAGGTACACCGGCGCCAACGCCGTGCCGATGCCCATGGTCGCGAGGCTGCCGGCGTTGCAGTGCGTGAGCACGCTCTGCACGCCGTCCATCAGCGTCAGCGCGTGCTCGCCGATGGCGCGGCACATCGCTTCGTCCTCGGCCTTGATGGCGTGCGCCTCCTCGAGCAGCAGCGCCTTCAGCGTCGGTACCTCGGCCCCGGCGTTGCGATCGGCCACCCCGACCAAGCGGTCGAGCGCCCAGAACAGGTTGACGGCGGTGGGGCGCGACGACGCCAGGTAGTCACGCACCTCGCGCAGCCTGGCCATGAAGGCGTCACGTCCCGCCTCGTCGGGAACGCCCGCCACGCCGAGGTAGAGGCCATAGGCGGCGGCGCCACCGATGGCCGGCGCCCCGCGCACGCGCAGCATCTTGATCGCCTCCCAGACGTCATTGACGTCGTCCAGCTGGAGGAAGACCTTCTCACTCGGTAGCAAGGTCTGGTCGAGAAGCACCAGCTTCCCTGACTCGAACCGGACGGCTTCGACGCGTTCAGCCATCGTGCACCTCCAAGGCCTCGGCCGCGATCGCCACGATGTCGTCGAACGAGGCGACCTGGGCGTGCTCGCTGACCAGCCTGCGACCGATGCGAATCGCGATCCGCTCGGCGCGCGCACGCTCGTCCAAGTCCTCGATCGAATCCAGATCGGCGACGTGCGCGAAGCCGACGATGCGCCGCAACATCTTGCAACCGGCGTAGCCGGCGGTGTCACGCAGCACCGAGGCGATGAACTCGTCCTGGAAGGGCTGGCTCGTCCACGAGGGGCTACTGACGTCGGCGAGCCGCTCGCGGAAGCCCGCCTCGAAGGTCGACCAGGCGGCCTTCGCCTCGTCGATCAGGTAGCGGCGGTAGGACCGACGCTGCTCGGGGTCGGGCGAGTGGATCTCGTGCGAGGCCCCGCTGAGGAAGAGGTTGCCGATGAAGGCGCCGATGTCGAAGCCCATCGGCCCGAAGAAGGCGAACTCGGGATCGATCACCCGGATGTCGTGGTCGTTGGCCATGATGCTACCGGTGTGCAGGTCGCCGTGGATGAGCGCCTGGCTGGCGTTCATGAAGCGGTACTTGAGCGCCGCGGCCTGCGACTTGAGGTGCTCGTCGGCCTGGAAGTCGGCGACGTCGGCGTCGATCCGCGGGTTCCAGCGGTTGCGCGGCGCATCGGGCAGGTAGGGCTCGGTGAAGACCAGGTCCTCGGTGATGCGGCACAACTCGACGTTGAAGAAGCCCTTCATGATCTCGCGCTTGTCGGCCGCGTCGAGCGCGAAGTCGCTGGTGGCGTAGAGCGTGCGGGCCAGGAAGTCGCCGATGGTGGCGCCCAGGTCGCGGTAGCGCTTGCCCTCCATCATCGGGAAGCGGATGACCCGGTGGTCGACCAGGTTCTCCATGGCGTTGAGCATGAGCACCTCGTCGAACCAGTATGGCTCCGGCACCAGGCCCGGCGCGCACTCGTACTCGAGGGCCAGGGCGCGCGCCTCGAACCCGGCCCGCTCCGCCGGCATGGGCCACGAGGGCCCGGCCGCCCGCACGTACGGCAGCGCCTGCTTGATCAGCAGGCTGCGATCCGTGGTGCGGTCGAAGACCTTGAACACCAGGTTCAGGTTGCCGTCGCCGACCTCCACGGCCTCGAGTTGGCCGGCGGTGTCGAGATGCTTCAGTGCCTCTGGGTGCTGCCTGACGTAGTCGATGATGGTGTCGACGTCGAACGGTTGGTACACGCGAATGCCTCCTCATCCTTCCTTCAAGACACCGTGATCGCGGTGTCAAGTGCTTCGTCCATCGTCTCGTCGGTGGCCTTGTCGGCCTGCTCGTCGGACGCCTTGTCGACCTGCTCGTCGGACGCCTTGTCGGCCTGCTCGTCGGCCCTCTCGCCTAACGCGAGCAGCGCGCGGACCAATCCCGCGTCAGCGACCAGGTGCGCCAGGTAGCCGCCGCGGAGCGCCCCGAGGACCGGCTTCACCTTCGACGGGCCCGCCGCAACGGTGATCACCTCGGGGACGCGCCGAAGGTCGTGGAGATCGAGCGAGACCAGCATCTCGGCGTACGACCAGGACAGCACGCGCCCCTCACCGTCGATGAAGTGTCCGAGGATGTCGCCGACCACGCCCTCGGCAGCGAGGGCAGCGAGCTCCTCGCTCGAGACGTACCCCATCTGGTGGAAGGTCGAGTCGTCGCCGGCGGTGCCGATGCCACACATCGCGTAATCGGCAGCGCGCGCCATGTCGAGCACCGACTTGACCGCCGGGTCGGCGATGAGCGCGTCCCGCGCAGCCTTCGAACGCAACACCGTGGGCGCATGGAGCGGGTGCATGCGGGCACCGAGCTGGGCGCCGATACGGGCGAAGGCGTCGTAGGGGTTGTACTGGTCCGCCGACAGGGGCAGCGGCCCGAACATCTGCACCACCGAGAGGCCCTCGATCGGCTGGTAGGGCAACGCCTGCGCCATCAGCGCCAGCGTCGAACTCCAACCCACCGCCAAGGTGGGGTGCGGTCGCAACAGCGACAGGACATGGTAGGCAGCGGCGAAAGCGACGTCTTGCTTGACCTGGTCTGGGCGGCTGGTGCGCACCGCCAACACGCTCTTGAGGCCGTACGTGTCCTGCAGCTCCCGGCCCAACGCTTGGTCGACGGGCAACGGATGGGGGATCTTGAACTCGACCACGCCGAGCTGTTGCGCTTCACGCAGCAGGCGCGAGATCTGCATGGTCGACACGCCGAAGCGCTTGGCGATCTCGCTCTGCGTCAACCGCTCCAGGTAGTAGAGTTCCGCCATCCTGGCCAGCCGCATGCGGCGCTGGACGTCGTAGGCCATGATCGGGGCACCTCAGCGGCCCCAGCCTGCACACAGACGTGAAGATTAACGAGCTATGTGAAGAGTAGCGTACGTGGGACGGCGCCGCTTGTCAACGTCGCGCGCCGGTGTACAACGCCGGGTTGCGGCGCATGCGCGAACGCTGCACCTCAACGCCGTCCGACAGGGGGAACCTCGCTCGGTCCAACGTGCGCGTCGAGCCAGTCGCTGACCGGTCGAGCAAGGTCCCACACGCGACGCGCGTGCTCGAGCGGCGCGCGCGTCTCCAGCGCTGGGCCCGGCGCCAGCGTCGCTCCCAGGAACAGGCCCTTGCGGCGCAGCAGGGCCACGCGCGGGTGGTCGCGCGCGACGCCCCGCGGCGCGGTCTTGAGCGTCTCACCACCGACCTCCAGCCCGGCCGCCTCGGCCGCGGCGAGGGCGGCCGCCAACGCCGCACCGCGCCGCTCCTCCGCCGCGGCCGCGCGGTAGCGCTCGAGCTGGTCGCGCTCGAAGCGGTAGACGCCGCAGCCGGCGTAGAAGCCCACGATCGACACCTGCGCGTAGCGCGCGGCGATGCTCGTGGCGAGGCGCACGAAGCCGCTCGTCTGGGGCTTCACCGGCCCGGCGTCCTGAGGCGCGTAGCGCATGTCACGGTGCGGCCGGAAGAGCTTCATCCGCCCGTCGAGCTCGGTGCCCAGCTCAGCCAGCAGCGCCTCCAGCGGTGCGCGGACGTCTCGCTGCCAGACGTCGCGGGTGGCGTTCCAGAAGGCCCGCGAGTCGTCGCTGCCGAGCGCGACGAACCAGTCGGTGACGGCCGGGCCGAAGCCCTCGAAGCGCACCTCCGGTGGAACCCGCCTCGTCACGCTCCCGAGCCTACCGCCGTTGGCCGGCGCTGCGCCCTCGGCGAGCGACGCAGGCTGGCGCGCCTACCGCTGGCGCGCCTCCCGCTGGCGCCCGGTCAGGCGGAACAGGCGCAGGTCGAACGCCTCGTCATCGCCCTCGAGTAGCGCCGCCGCCACGTCACCGAGCACCGCACCGAACTTGAAGCCGTGCCCGCTGAAGCCGGCCAGGATCGCCACGTGCGGGTGGCGCGGGTGACGATCCAGCACGAAGTGCTCGTCCGGCGTCTTGGTATACAGGCAGGTCTGCCCCTCCACCACATCAGGCGCCACGCCCGGCAGCAGCGCCGCGGCGCGCCGCGCGGTGTCGGCGGCGCGGGCCTCGCCGAGCTCGAACGAGCGCGTCTCGAGCGTCACCGTCGGCGCCCCCTGGTGATCGGAGACCTTGAGCGCGTGCGGGCGCTCGAACACGGGGAAGCCGTAGATGCCGGCCTGCCGGTCGATGAACACCGGCATCCGTGCGGGCACGTACAGACGCGGCTCGCGCACCCGCAGGTAGAGCACCTGCTGCTGCTCGATGCGCAGGGGCACCCCCAGGTCGGCGAGCAGGCGGTCGGTCCAGGCGCCGGCCGCCACCACCAGCCGCGCAGCCACGAAGTGGTCGCCAGGCGTGAGCCCCTCGACGCCGTCGTCGTGCAGCCGCAGCTCCGTGACGGGCGTGCGCTCGCGCAGCTCGGCACCCTCGCTGGCCGCGTCGCGCAGCAGCGTCGCCACCGCGCGCGTCGCGGCCAGGATGCCGGCGTCGGGCGAGAACAACGCCTCGCGCTCGTCGGCGAGCGCGTAGGCGGGGTAGCGCCGGCGCACGTCGCCGGCACCGAGCCGTTCCACGGGGCTGCCCGCCGCTGTGAGCGCAGCCTCGATCGCGGCGAGTTCGGGAGCGCCCTTGGTCGCCAGGTCGAGGCCGCCGGTGCGGAGCAGCAGGCGCTCGCCGCTGCGCCGCTCGAGTGCCTGCCAGCGCCGGTCGGCAGCCTGTGCCAGCCGCACGTAGCGGGCGTCCTCGTAGGCGTGACGGAAGATGCGCGAGCCGCCGTGCGACGAACCGCGCTCGTGCAGGAACGCGTGCTGCTCGAGCAGGAGCACCGGTCCGCCGCGCGCGAGCGCCGCCGCCGCGGCGGCTCCGGCCACACCGGCACCGATGACGATGGTGGCATATCGCTGCATGGGCCAGCCTACCCGGCCGCCGGTGCCTCAGTCCTGCACGCGCGCTTCCGCCTCGCGCCGGAACCAGGCGAAGGCCGTGTCGAACACGTAGTGCTCCTGCTGGACCGTCTCCACCGCCCGGGGCTGGGC
>PXAU01000215.1 GCA_003567075.1 Trueperaceae bacterium | reverse complement strand
CCTGGCGGTGTGGTGATCCCGGTGGTGTGGTCGCGCGAGCTGCCGTCGGCGCCGTCGAGCGTGCGGGTGTACCGCGACAGCGTTGGGCACTGGTACGCCAGCTTCGTCGTGATGCGCCCGGAGTCGGAGCCGCTGCCGGCCTCGAGCGCGGTGATCGGGATCGATTGGGGCGTCGCGACGCTCGCGAGCACCACGAACCCTTCGTTCGATCTCGTGCACGCGCAGCATGGCAAGCGCGCGGCCGCGAAGCTCGCGAAGTACCAACGCCGCATGGCGCGGCGACGACCACCACCCGGCGAGCGCGCGTCGCGTGGGTACCGATCAGCGCAGCGCCTCGCTGCGAGGGCTTACAAGCACGTGCAGCGCCAGCGCCTCGACGGCGCCCGCAAGTGGGCGCAGCGCGTTGTACGCGCTCACGGCGCAATCGCCATCGAGAACCTCCGGCCTGGGTTCCTGGCGAGGTCCACGATGGCGCGCAAAGCCGCTGATGGCGCGGTCTCGACCTTGAAGGCGGTGCTCGTCGAGGCCGCCGTGCGAGCGGGTCGCCAGGTGGTGCTGGTCGATCCGAAGCACACGAGCATGGACTGCTCCAACTGCCACGCGAGAGCCAAGGGGCGGTTGAGCTTGTCCGAACGCACGTTCCATTGCCCCGCCTGCGGGGTGCGAGTGGATCGTGATGTGAACGCTGCCAGGAATGTCCTGGCCAGGGCTGGTTTCGCCCCTGCCGCGGTTGATGCCGTAAGACGCGCCATGCCCTCGGGGATGGCCGCAGACTGACGTGGGAATCCTCGTCCTTTAGGACGAGGAGGATTCAAGGTTACCGTCCACGTTGGGTCGGCGGGGAAGATGCCGGCGAACACCCTCATGCTCTGCGGGTTCACGAACTCGGTTCGGTCCGTTGGGATGAGGAACTCCCGTGAACCCCAAGCGAGCGTCACCGTGGATTCGGGCGTGAACCCAGTGCCCACCACGGTCATCCATTGACGCGACTCGGAGGCTTGCAGTTCGGGTGGAACGGTACCGGACACATGTGGCTGCGCCAGAGCAAACGACGCACAGGCAGCGACGACGAGCATCGACGGCCACACCTTCATCCGCATCACCTCTGAAACACGGTATTCCGCATGTCTTGCTCCGGGTTGTTTGGATTCCCACTCCGAAGGTAATTGATTGCTGTCTGAAGGTTGATTGCTCCGAAGGGGTCGTTGCTGGTTGCTGCGGAGCGTCCTGCCTTGGTGGTGCGGTTGCTGGCGAAGGAGGAGCCAGCGGCGCAGATCGCTCGTCGCGTGGGGGGTGCGCGACAGCACGCTACATCGCTGGCACGACCAGCCAGTTGATGGTGGTGCCGCGCGCATTATTGGGGGTTGGCAGCCCCAAGAAGGTGGCGCGTGAGAGGTGGCGGATGAAGTGGCAGGTGGCGAACGGCGATCAGTTCATCGGTTGAGCTCACCACCGTGAACCGGCTACTGGGAAGAGCGCGCGACCACGTCCGGCGGGTTCTCGATGATCTTGCGCCGCTCCTCGCTGCGCTCCTGACCCGTGTAGCGCCGTACGCGCACCGGCGGGGTGCCGCCGAAGCCGATGCCCAGATACTACTGGAGTTCACCGAGCTGGCTGTTGGCGAGGGCGTTCATTGGGTAGACGATGATCGCCTGGACGCCGCGGCCGGTGCCGTTTCGCAGCACATGATCCACGATCGGAACAATTTGGGTGAGGCTCTTGCCCGAGCCGGTGCCCGTCGTTGCCACGTATGGGCGGCCCGTTCGGGCCGTCTCGATTGCGGCGACCTGGTGGCGGAAGAGGCGCAGGTCGGTCCCAAGTTGGGTGGGGCTCCGGTCCTTGCCCCGCTAGAACACCTTGGCGGCCGTCGCGTGCAGCAGGTCCTCGCCGACCAGGTCGCGCACGTAGGCGTCGGGGGCGTACGCGGGGTTTAGTTGCACGATCGGTTCGGGCCACAGGACCTGTTCGTCGAGGGCGGCGTGGACGGTGGCGCGGACGTCGTCGGTGCCGACGCGGATGAAGCTGCGGACGTACTCGGCGTAATCGGTGGTGAGGGCGTCGCGGAAGCTGAAGATGTTCATGGCGCCGTCCGCCGCGCGAACGTTCGGGCTGCATCGATTAGGCTGTCGTCCCGCATGATGGACGGTACCGCAGGAAGTCGATGGAATGCCGCTTGAGCTTCACGGTATGCGATGGCCTCCACTCGGTTGGCACCCGTTGGAGAGCCCGTGCCAGTCAGCGCCGATGCCGCACCAAACCTCATCGACTTCGACTTTCACCGTATGAAGTCGGATGTGGTCGGTCACACCATGGCACCGTTGTTGCCGGTTACCATGTGGTTGGAGGCTCACACACGGAGCAGTCGGCGCAACGGGCGTGGGCTGTTGGTTCCTTGTGAGTTTGGTAGACATGATCCGCACCGGACAGTTTGATGTTGAGGCTGCGACTGCTGCGGTGGGCGTCATCGCAAGCCGCGTGCCAAACGTCACCGTGCACACGGTGTGCAAGTTGCTCTACTTCGCCGAGAAGATGCACCTTGAGCGGTACGGCCGTCAGTTCCTCAAGGATACCTTCGTTGCTCTTGATTGCGGTCCCGTGCCTTCGCGCACCTACGATCTCATTAAGTCTGCGCGAGGCGAGGGTCGCCATCATCAGATCAGTGAGGGTGACGCCGCCCTCTTCTCGGATCGTGTCGAGGTTCGTGGAAGCGCCGTCTCGGTACGGCGCGAACCGGACCTCGAAGACTTGAGTGTCTCGGCCATCAAGTGCCTGAATGATACGATTCAGAGGTACGGCGGCTGGGACTTCGATGCCCTAACCGAGGAGTCCCACGACAACGCTTGGCACACGACGCGTGAACGATGGATCAACGGCCCGATGTCTTTGGAGGACATCGCGCGTACGCTTCCAGATGCTTCGCTGCTAGTCCCTCACCTGACGCGAGGGTAGGGGACACAGGGTGGCGCCCTACGCAGTTGACCGAGTCTGGGGCGTCTATCTCATTTCCGTATTCGGCATCATCCACGAGAAGTTCTGGGTGGCCCTTGCGCCGTCCGGCGACAACTGGCACGGCGTCTTCATCAACTCCGAGTTGTCTCAGTTCGATGCGCGCAACCCGTCCATAATGGCATCGACGCACACGCTGTCCGAGGCGGGCTACGCCTTCTTGTCTCATGATTCGTACTTCTCGGCCACTGAGCACGTCGTTGTTCCCGAGGCGGACCTTGCGCAGATCGCGCCGGTCGGAATAGTCCGACCGGCTGATCGGCCCAACTGCATACAGGCAATCGAAGCCTCGGAGACCCTGAAGATCCGCGTCAGAGACAATATGTTGGCCTACCTCATGCGGTAGAGCCAGCGGGACCTAGGTTGAGCATGGGTGAGCGGTCATGGCGCGACCTCGGCGCTGAACTGAGCTGCCGCCATGCACGGCCTGAAGCCCGCGTGGAATGCATGCCACATCCCCGTCATCCCGCGATGCGCCGCGTTCCCCGTCCGACTGGATTGACCACAACTTGACGACAGACGCGACGGTACACACTGGTACAGGCGGTCATGCCGAGGCTGGCGAACCATGTCCTGAACGCACGTGTGAGGATTCCTGGTACAGGACGCACCACCGTCGCCTGATGCACACTCGAGGGGTCACTGGTTCAAATCCAGTACCGCCCACCAACCGCAAGCGGACCCGGTCATCAAGACCGGGTCCTCCTCATCCTGCCTTCGGCACGAGCTCGATCTTGATCTCGCACCCGACGGCCTTGGCGTAGCGCTGGAGGGTGCCGACGGACGGCGTGTGCTTGCCGCCGCTCTCGAGCCGCGAAACCGCGCTCTTGGTGGTGCCCATGCGTTGGGCGACGGCTTCTTGGGTCAGGCCCGCACGGGCGCGTGCGGCAATGAGCTCGTTGGCGAGCCGGTACTCGGTCTCGAGCGCATCGTAGGCCTTCTGGAACCCGCGGCGACGGCGCGCGCGGGCGAGGAACGCCTCGTGGTCGTGGACGATCGGTCGGTGTTCGAGTTCAGCCACGTTGGATCTCCTTGGTGCGTTGCCGCGCGATGGCGAGGTCGTGTCCTGGGGTGGTGCGGGTCTTCTTGAGGAACGCGTGGGCGATGATGATCTGCTGGTCATGGACGAAGCAGTAGAGCGCACGGCTTGCACGTGATCGCCCTCGGGGCCTCAACTCCAGCAACCCTTGGCCCATGGCGCGGGCGTGCGGCATGCCGATGGAAGGGCCGTGCATCGACGGTGGTTCGACGAGCCGCGCGTAGTCTGTGACGACATCGACGAGCCAACCGTCGATGGTGGCGAGCACACGTGGGCGGTAGTTCCCGATTGCTCACCCAGGTTAGCATACGTGCGAACTTCTGTGTCGGTGCGCGGCGCTTGTCGTTGACCGCAGGTCTGACCGCAGGGCGGGCACCACGCGACTGCACGGACCGGCACGAACTCGTGCCGAAGGCCAGCGGAGGCCGTTGGCAAAGCACCAACGGACATGCCGGAGCATGAGGCAGGCCATCACGTTTTGGTCTCGATCGCGCTTCACGTGTGAGGGGTCGCAGCTTCGAACCCTGTGCCGGCCACCAAGACGTGACGTCCGTTCCCGCCCAACACCTGACGGACGCCGTGCGCAAGCGTGTTCTCGTCGTGTCCGAGCACGTGAAGGTCGACGGAGCCATCCATCGGCTAGACCTCCCTGTTGCTGCTCGAGGGCATCTCCATCGTCCGCCTCGGCCTCGCCTCCAACTCCTCGATGCTCACGCCGTTCTCTTCGCCGCGCATGGCGCGCCCGCCGTCGCGCTCGAGCTACCGGCACCACGCCGTCGGTGGGTTCGGCACGATCGAACCCGAGCCGTCGAGCGGTGGGCGTGGGTGGGGTGCGTGGCCGTAGGATCTACCCGAAGCGACCGCGGCTGGCGGCTCCGAACGTTCGGGTGG
>PXAU01000398.1 GCA_003567075.1 Trueperaceae bacterium | reverse complement strand
TGACCAGTCCCGACCCGAAGAAGGCCACCACGATCAGGGCCAGCACGAAGCGCGGGATGATCTGGAAGAGCTCGGTGACGCGCATGAGGAGCTCGTCGAGCCAGCCGCCGACGTAGCCGCTGACCGCGCCCACCAGGATGCCGATCACCGTGGCGGTGAAGGCCGCTGCCAACCCGACGATGAGCGACACCCGAGCGCCATGGATCACGCCCGAGAGGACGTCGCGCCCCAAGTGATCGGTGCCGAGCAGGTGGCCCGGGCTGCCCGGCGGCAGGAACGACGCGCGCGAGGTCGTGAACGGATCGTGCGGCGCCAAGAGCGGCGCGATGAGCGCCACGACGGCGAGGAGGACGACGAGCCCGAGCCCGAAGACGCCGGGCCGGTGGCGCCGGAACTGCGCCCAGAAGCCGGCCAGGCCGCCCACGGGCGCCGCGGCGGTGGTGGTGACCTGCACCGCCATCAGTAGCGCACCCGCGGGTCGAACAGCGCGTACGCGACGTCGGTGAGCAGGTTCACGAGGATCACGGCCACCGATACCAGCAGCAGGATGCCGAGCAGGACCGGGTAGTCGCGCGTGAAGATCGAGTCGTACATCAGCCGGCCGACGCCCGGCCAGCCGAACACCGTCTCGACCAGCGCCGAGCCGGCCACGATGAAGCTGAAGTTGTAGCCGATGACGGTGATGATCGGTAGCGCCGCGGCGCGCAGACCGTGCTCCCACAGCACCCGCCGCTCCGAGAGGCCGCGAGCGCGCGAGGCGAGGATGTAGTCCGCGTTCATCACCTCGAGCAGGCTGGCGCGGGTGAGGCGGGTGGTGATGGCCATGTAGCGGAAGGAGAGGGCCAGCATCGGCAGGATCATGTGCCGAGCCTGGTCGAGCACGGCTGCCCAGCCGACGTAGTCCGCGCGGATGCTGCGGAACCCGCCGGCCGGCAGCAGCCCCAACCACACCGCGAAGATCAAGATCAGCAGTTGCCCCAACCAGAACTCGGGGATGGAGTAGCCCGCCAAGGCGAAGCCCGTCGCGCCGCGGTCGACGGCCGAGTGCGGCCGCCGCGCAGCCGCCACGCCCAGCACCACCCCGACGATCGTCGCCAGGACGACCGTGGTGAGCATCAGCAGCAGCGTGCGGCCCAGCCGCTCGGTCACCAGCGTGAAGACAGGCTGGCGGTTGGCGAAGGAGAAGCCGAGATCGCCTTGCGCCACGCTGGCCAGGTAGCGCACGAGCCGTTCGGGCACGGGCCGGTCGAGGCCGTACTGGGCGCGCACGCGCTCGACGTACTCCGGCGGTGCGGGGAACTCGCCGATCAGCGCCGTCACCGGATCGCCGGGCGCGAGCGAGATCAGCATGAAGTTGACGACGATGACGCCGACGACGAGCGGAATCGCGTTGAGCAGCCGCTCGAACGCGTACGCGCCGAGCCCCTTCGAGCCGCGGGCGCCGCTCACCCCACGCCCTCCGGGCGCGCCGCCGCGCGCGCCCTCCGTCTCGGGAGGGCGCGCACGACGGACGTGGTGGCGAGCGCGTTCACCCTCGGTTCACCCGTGGGGCCCCGTCGCGGTCGCGCTAGCGGGCGAGCCAGAGGTACTCGAGGCCGTCGCGTTGGTCGAGCCGGACCCGCATGCCGCGCAGGTTCCCCGCGGCCGCCTCGGTCGAGAGCTCGTTGAACATGACCAGGGTCGGGACGTCGTTGGCCAGGATGGCGAGCGCCTCGTCGTAGATGGCAGCTCGCGCGTCGCGGTCGGCCAGGCCAGCGGCTGCATCCAGCAACGTGTCCACGGTGGGGTTGCTGTAGCCCGTCGCGTTCACGAAGTTGGTGCCCGGCTCGGCAGTGAGGTAGATGCGGTGGTAGCCGATGGCCGGGTCGCCGCCCGAGGTGAACGACTGCATGGAGAGGTCGTAGGAGCGGCCGTACACCCGCTCCACCATGACCGAGCGCTCGACCGGCTGCACGTTCAGGGTGATGCCGACCTGGCGCAGGTTGTCGCGCATGATCTCGGCCGCCGCCGCGAACGCGCCGCGGGCCGAGTCGTACACGAAGTCGAGCGTCAGGTCGCTCACGCCCGCGTCGGCGAGCAGCTCGCGGGCGCGCTCGGGATCGTGCGGGTAGAGCGTGCGGTAGTCGGCCTCCTCGCTGTACGCGAAGGCGAATCCCAAGCCGAACGGTCCGGCCGCGACCTCGCCCAGGCCACCTTGCGCCTGCTCGACGATCTGCTCGCGGTCGATCGCGAACATCAGCGCCTGCCGCACGCGCACGTCGGCCAGGGCCGGGTTGTCGTTGTTCGCGAACACGAAGTAGAGCGACGGAATGGTGAGGCCCTTCCACACCTGGAGATCCGGGTTGGCCTCGAGCCGCTCCAGGTCGGCCGTGGGCATGTAGAAGCCCCACAGCAGGTCGGCCTCGCCGACCTCCAGCGCCACGCTGCGCGCTACGTCCTGCGGCACGACGCGGTAGATCAACCGGTCGAGCAGCGCGTTGTCGAGGAAGTAGTCGTCGAAGCGCTCGAGCACGACGCGCTCGCCGCGGACCCACTCGACGAAGCGGAAGGGACCGCTGCCGACCGGGTTCTGGTTCGCTTCGTTCGTGAGCGGATCGGTGCCCTCGAAGACGTGCTTGGGCAGCACCGGCGCGTCGAAGACCGTGAGCAGGCTGATCAGCGGCGCGTAGGGGCGGTTGAGCGTGATCACGACGGTCTGCGGATCGGGCGCTTCGAGCGATGCCATCTCGGCGAAGGCCCGTTGGAAGCGACCGTGGTTGGGCCCGAGGATCTCCTCCATCGAGTGGACGACGTCGGCGCTGGTGACCGGCGTGCCGTCGTGGAAGGTCGCCGGGCGGAGCGCGAAGGTGTAGACGAGGTCGTCGTCCGAGACCGTCCACGACTCAGCCAACTCACCGTGCGGCACGCCCTCGGCGTCGAGGTACACGAGCGCGCTGTAGAGGCTGGCGCCGACCGCGCCGACGGGGTAGCCGGTGCTGATGCCCGCGTTGAGGTGTTCTGGGTCGGACCCCAGGATCACGATCGCGGTGCCGCCGGGCGTGGGCGCCTCTTGTGCCAGCGCAGACGCCGTGAGGAACGCCGCGAGGCACGCGAGCAGAAGGATCGAGCGGGACATGGGACCTCCTTCGGCGCGGCCGGAGCAGGCGGCCGCGCGGACGAGGTCAGTCTAGCGCTCCGCCGTACGGTGGCCGCCGAAAGGCCCGATGCGACCGGGTGCACGGCGCCGCGCCCGTCAGAACACCACCCCGGCCACGAGCACGATGTTGCTGTAGGGCGTGAACTCGCCGGTGCGCACGACCGCGCGCGCCGTGCCCGCGATCTCCTGCAGCGTGGCGTGAGGGACGTCGCGGAGCGGGACGTCAGCAGGCCAGGCCCGCTCGAACGTCTGACGCATCGCCGGCGAGACGGTGGCCATCTCGGTGTCGATGATCCCCTCCTCGACGTGCAGCTCGCTCAACACCGTCTGGAGGGTGGTCAGGAAGCTCGGCACGCCCTGACGCAAGGCCAGGTCGATCACCGGCACGCTGGGAGGCACCGGTAGGCCGGCGTCGCCGATCACGAGCAGGTCCTTGTGCCCCATGCTGGCGATCAGACGCGAGAGTTCGGCGTGCAGCAGGGTGGTCTTCTTCATTCGTCCTCCAGGGCGCCGGCTGCGAGCCACGGCCGGTGGTGGCGCCTCCGGTCGTCCCGCGCGCCACGTCGGGTGGTCGCGTCGGGAGGGCGGGCAGGCAGGGCCGTCCCTGCCTGCCCGGATGGCCTCCGCCGAGGCTGCCTACGCTATCGCTGCGGCCGCTGCGACCGCGCTGCGGTCACTCGTAGCAGTCGGGGTTGGTGACGAGCTCGAGCGAGACGGCGACGTTCACGGTCTCGGCCGGCGGGCCGCTGGCGATGATGTCAGCGGCGGCTTCGATCGCCTGCGCACCGAGCTGCGCCGGCAGCTGCGCCACGGTGGCGCCCATGCGGCAGGCGTCGACGGCCGCCACCGCGTCGTCGGTGGCGTCGAAGCCAACCACCAGGATGTCGCGGCCGGACTCTTCGATGGCTTGCAACGCGCCCAGCGCCATCTCGTCGTTGTGGGCGAAGACGGCCTCGATCTCGGGCTGCGCGACCAGGATGTTCTCCATCACGCTGAGGCCCTCGGCGCGGTTGAAGTTGGCGGTCTGGCGCGCCACCACGTCGATGTCGGGGCAGTTCTCGCTGATGTAGGTGTTGAAGCCCTCGCCGCGCTCGCGCGTGGCGGAGACGCCGGGGATGCCCTCGAGCTCGACGACCGGGCCGCTGGCGCCGATCATCTCGCACAGGAACTCGCCCGCGAGCGCGCCGCCGGCGACGTTGTCGGAGGCGATGAAGTAGGCGACCGTGGCGCCTTCGCCCACGCCGCGGTCGACCGCGATCACGGGAACACCGGCAGCGTTGGCGGCCATCACCGCTGGCACCACGGCGTCGGAGTCGGTGGGGTTCACGATCAGCACGTCGACGCCCCGGATCACCAGGTCCTCGATGTCGCTGATCTGGGTGCTGACGCTGTCACGCGCGTCGGTGACGAGCAGCTCCAGGCCGAGGTCGTCGGCCATGGCCTGGGCGCCGTCGCGCAGGGTCACGAAGAACGGGTTGTCGAGGGTCGAGACGGAGAGGCCGACGGTCTGGGCCAGGGCGCCCGCGGAGAGCGCGAGCGCGAGGGTGAAGGCGACGAAACGCATGGTTCCTCCTCGGAAGGTGCGGACAGGCGCGCTGACGGGCCTGGCCGCTGCACGTGCGGTGATGTCAGGTTCGACGGCTTGCGACGAGTCGTTCGATGAGCAGGGCCGCGAGGATCACCCCTCCCTTCACGATCTGCTGGTAGAAGGACGGGACGTTCAAGAGGTTCATCCCGTTGTTGATGACGCCGATGATGAGCGCGCCCACGAGCGTGCCGAAGACGCCGCCGCGGCCGCCGAAGA
>PXAU01000353.1 GCA_003567075.1 Trueperaceae bacterium | reverse complement strand
CCCGAGCGCGTGTTCACCCGGAGCGAGCTCCTCGACCGCGTCTGGGGTGAGGACTTCGTCGGCACCGAACGGACCGTCGACCAGCACGTGGCACAACTGCGAGCGCGCGTCGGCGCAGCGCGCATCGAGACCGTGCGGGGGAGGGGATACCGTCTTGTCGACGCGGATGCGCGCCGCTGAGGGCTGGGCCGAGGCGCTCGACGAGGGGGTGTTGGTCCTCTCGGACGGTCACGTGATCTACCTGAACCCCGCCGCCGCGCGCCTTCTCGAGGTCGATCACGAGCGTGCGCTCGGCGCGTCACTCATCGCGGTGGTGCGCGACCACCGCATCGAGCAGGCCTTTCGCGACCAGGCACCCATCGAGCTGGTCACCCGCGGTCGGCACGTGTCGGTCCTGCCCGTGCCCGGGGCGCTGCTGTTGCGCGACGTGAGCGAGCAACGCCGTGCTCGCGAGGACGCCCGCGAACTGCTGGCGGTGCTGTCGCACGAGCTGCGCACGCCCGTGACGGCCATCCGCGCGTCGCTCGAAGCGCTGCGCTTCGAGCTGCCGACGCAGCAGCGGCAGCGCTTCCTGGAGCAGGCCGAGGCCGAGGCCGACCGGCTGGCGCGCCTGCTGGACGACCTCACCGTCGACGTGAAGGCGCCCGCGGCGCGCTCGGTGCCGCTGCGCGAGTGCGCCCGCCGCGCCCAGACGTTGCTGGCGACCACGCTCGAGGAGCGGCGGGTGACGTTGCGCATCGAGCTGCCCGGCGGCGAGGTGTGGGCCGATCCCGACAAGCTGCTCCAGCTGTTCCTCAACCTGATCGAGAACGCCGCCGTGCACGGTCCCGAGGAGGCGCTAGTGCGGGTCCGGACCGAGCCCGCGCCGGAGCGGTCCGACTGGTTGCGGGTGGAGGGGCACGACCAGGGCACGCCGCTCGCTGCCGATGCGATCGAGCCGCTCTTCTCGCCCAACGCCCGCGCAGCGCGACCAGGCCATCGCGGCAGCGGGTTGGGGCTGTTCGTGGTCCGCTCGATCGCGGAACGCTGGGGGGGTCAGGCCTGGGGGCGTGCGCTGGCGGGCGGCAACGCCTTCGGCTTCAGCGTGCCGCGGCGCCGCGAAGCGGCACGTGCCTGACGCCGTTCGGCGGGCGGCCATCGCACCCGGCCGCGGTCACGGTCCGGCGTCGTCCTGTCCGAGTTCGGCGCCGAAGCGCGAACGCTCCAGCCGATCGCTGGCGCTGCGGCGCGCGAGCGCACGCCAGGCGCCGCGCGCCGCATCCTCGCGCGCGACCAGGGCCAGACTCCACGCGGCGGTGGCGAGCCCGTAGCGGTGGAGCGGTCGGAACCAGGCCGGGCCGTAGCGTCGCGTGATCGCGTAGCCGCCGCGCAGGCCCTCGTGCAGGAACGCCAGGTTCGCCGGGGTGGCGGCGCCGCCGACGTGGACCACGTCGGTCGCGACCAACCGGCAGCGCCAGCCGGCGCGCCGTACCCGCAGGCACCACTCGAGGTCCTCGTTGTAGAAGCGCAGCCGCTGGTCAAAGCCGCCGACGGCGCGGAGCGCGGCGAGCCGCAGCAGCTGGGCGCAGCCGGCCAGCCATGGTACGTCGACCGCCGCGCCGGGACCGCGCTGCGCTCGCTGCCAGCGAGCCCGGGCGTAGTGCCAGCGGTACGGGATGCCCATGTCCTGCGCGCTCCCGCCCGTCGTGAGGGGCAGCGGCCCCGCCGCTGCGACCTGGGGGTCGTCGAGCGCGCGCAGCAACGCCGGGATGGTGCGCTCGCCCACGAGCACGTCGGCGTTGAGCTGCAGGAGCAACGGCCGCGTGGCGCGCTTGGCTGCGGCGTTCACCGCGGTGGCGTAGCTGTGGTTGGCGAGCGGTAGCCACTCGAGCGCCGGGTGCGCCCCGTCGAGCTGCACCGCCAGGCTGGCGTCGAAGGCGGTGTCGACCACCCGCACCGGTACGTCAGGGGCGTAGCGCGTCAAGCGCTCCAGCGACTGCGCCAGCAGGGCCGGGGTGCGGTGGTGGATGATCGCGATCTCGAGGCCTTCGAGGGCCATGGCGCGAGCATGCCACGTGGCCCGCCCCCTCGTCCTGCCCCCACGCTTCTCACGCGCCTCCCACGCCGTTCGCGGGCGAAGCGGTATATGGTGCCGCTCGTGCACCCGTTGAGCGACGTACGTGACGCCGCCGGCCCCGCGAGGGGCCGGCGGCCACGCGTCGGGGTGGCGTTGGGCGGCGGCAGCGCCCGCGGCTACGCCCACATCGGTGTCCTGTGCGCCTTGGAACGGCGCGGCGTCGTGCCCAGCGTCGTGGTGGGGACCAGCTTCGGCGCGCTGATCGGCGCGCTCTACGCCAGCGGTCGTCCGCTCGCGAGCCTCCGCAGCGAGGCCGAGCGCCTGCGCCGACGCGACGTCTTCCCGCGGATCCTCGACCTGGGGGTTGGGCGCGGTGCGCTGCTGCGCGGCGACCGCCTCGAGGCGTACGTCGAGCGGCTGGTGGAGGGGCGTCACTTCGAGGACTGCGCGCTTCCGCTGGTGGTGGTGGCGACCGATCTGGACAGCGGTGAGCGGGTCAGCCTGCGCTCGGGACCGCTGGCGCCGGCCTTGCGCGCGAGCGCCACGCTGCCAGGCCTGTTCGCCCCGGTGCAGTTGGGCGGGCGACGCCTGATCGACGGCGGCATCGGTGCACCGGTGCCCTTGGAGACCCTGCGGGGCGAGGGGGTCGACCTGGCGCTCGGGGTGGGCGCCGGCGTCGAGGTGCGTGACTCGGCGGCGTTGCGCGTGGCGCGCGGGCTCCTGGCGGGCGCTGCCGGGACGGGCTTTCGCACGCTGCTGGCGCGCGCCGGTGGCCGCGGACACTGGGGCGGTCTGGTGAGGGCGCTGGCGTTGACGACCGAGGCCTGGACGACCGCGGCCGAGGCGCTGCCAGAAGGCGACGACGACCAGCTGCACGTGCAGACGCGGCCACCCATCTCGTGGCTGCGGTTCGATCGTGCGGACCGCGCCATCAGCGCCGGCGACGCGGCGATGGAGGGCGCTTGGCCGCGGCTGCAGGGGTCGCTGCAACGCTGGTCTGCCGCATCGTCGTAGGGGCACGACGGCCCCGGTCGTGACGGGGCGTGCGGCGACGGCTCCGGTCTCGATCGCTCGCCGTGGGGCGGCGTCAGAGGATGCGCTTGCCGGTGAGGCTCGCGCTCAACTCGACCATCACCGCGGCGGTGCGGTTCTGCACGTCCAGCGTGGGGTTGACTTCCACGAGGTCGAGGCCGGTCAGGCGCCCGTCCTCCGCGACGAGTTCCATCAACAGATGCGCTTCGCGGTAGGTGAGGCCCCCCACCACGGGGGTGCCGACGCCCGGCGCCACCGACGGGTCGAGCACGTCGGCGTCGAGCGAGACGTGCAAGCGGTCGACGTGGGCGAGGGCCCCCAGCGCCGCCTCGGCCACCGCCGAGAGCCCGCGGCGGTCGATGTCGGCCATGGTCAGCACGCGCAGGCCCAGATCGCCCGCCAGCGCGCGCTCGCCCGGGTCGAGGCTCCGCACGCCCAGGACCACCACGTCCTCGGGGCGTACCCGCGGTACCTCGCCGCAGGCCGCCAGCAGGCGCGCGTCGCCGTGGCCCAGCAAGAGCGCCAGCGGCATGCCGTGGACGTTCCCGCTCGGGCTGCTGGCGGGGGTGTTGAGGTCGCCGTGGGCGTCGATCCACAAGAGGCCCGTACGGCCGCGCTCGCTGGCGTGCGCCACCGAGCCGAGCGACACGCTGTGGTCACCACCCAGTACCACCGGCGTGGCGTCGCTGGGCACGGCCGCG
Organism: Trueperaceae bacterium; assembly: GCA_003567075.1. Lineage (GTDB taxonomy): Bacteria > Deinococcota > Deinococci > Deinococcales > Trueperaceae > CSSed10-48. Next base: position 1,159 of record PXAU01000353.1, on the reverse strand, counting down.
AGGGCCTCCCGCGTGCGGGCGGTGGTGGCGGCGATGGCCTCGACGAAGCGCAGTTGGCCGCTGACGCTGGCCCCCGGGGGTAGCGCCTCGGCCACCGGCACCTCCACGTTGCCGAGATCGACCACCGTGTGGCCGAGCTCGCGCAGCACGGCCTCGAGACGCGCCAGCCGCAAGGCCGAGGGGCCCATGTCGACGCCCCGGCGTCCGGCGCCGAGATCCATCGGCACGCCCAGGAGGTGCAACTGGCGCGGGGTTCGGCTCACGCGGTTCCTGGTTCGTGCCAGCTGCGGCCGTCGCGTTCGAGCAGGGTGAAGGCGGCCAGCGGGCCGTGCGAGCCAGCCGGGTAGGGCTCCGGTTCGTGCGCCCCGGGCACCGAGATCGGCGCCACCACGCGCCACTGGGTCTCGACCTCGTCCGCGCGCGTGAACAGGGTCGCGTCGCCGCGCAGCACGTCGGCCAAGAGCGTCTCGTAGGCGTCCGGGACCTGCCCGTCGAAGCGCTCGCGGTAGGTGAACTCCAGGCTGGTGCGTTCCATGCGGATGCCCTGGCCGGGCAGCTTGGCGTTGAAGCGCCAGGCGATCCCTTCGTCCGGCACCAGGCGCAGCACCAGGCGGTCGGGCGCGAACGTCGGCGGGAGCGGGTCGAAGGGGAGGTGTGGCGGGCGCTTCAACTGCACCACGATCTCCGAGGCCTTCGACGCCAGACGCTTGCCCGAACGCAGGTAGAAGGGCACGCCGGCCCAACGCCAGGTCTCGACGTTGAACGCTGCGGCAGCGAAGGTCGGCGTACGCGAATCGCTCGCCACGCCCTCCTCCTCGCGATAACCGCGCATGCCCTCCGCCGCCGTGTACTGCCCGAGGACCGCATCGCCGGCGTCGAGGCAGCAGGTCGCCCGCAGCACCTTCACCTTCTCGTCGCGCACGGCGTCGGCGTCGTAGCGTGCCGGCGGCTCCATCGTCACCAGCGCCAGCAGCTGCAGCAGATGGGTCTGGAACACGTCGCGTACGACGCCGGCCTCCTCGTAGAAGGCGCCCCGGCCCTCGAGCCCGATGGACTCGGCCATGGTGATCTGGACGTGGTCGACGTAACGGTTGCTCCAGATGGGCTCGAACAGGGCGTTGGCGAAGCGCAGCACCGCCAGGTTCTGCGCCGTCTCCTT
>PXAU01000145.1 GCA_003567075.1 Trueperaceae bacterium | reverse complement strand
GGTCGTTGGTGTTGAAGGCGCCGACGCCGTACTTGCCGTCGCGCGCCGCTTTCAGGATCTCGAGTCCAGTGGCGAGTGGCATGGCGCCATCCTAGCAGTCGGCCGCCGGGACAGCCGACCCCCGCAGGTCGCGTGTGGCAGGGTGCTCCTGCCAATCGAGCAGCAGCGCCCGCAGCGCCCGGCAGCTGTGCGCGATCGCGCTGCGCAGGTCCCAGGCGCGCTTGTCGCGTTCGCCCACCAGGTTCGACACGCCCCGGACCTCGGCGAAGGGGAGCCCCAATCGGTCGGCCACCTGGGCGGCCGCGGCGCCCTCCATGCTCTCGATCGACACGTCATGCTCCCGTTGCATCTCGGCGCCGAGGTCGACGTTGGCGGTGACGGCGTCGAGCGTGGCGAAGCGCAGCAGCGGCAGGCCGACGAGCTCGTGGAGCGCGGCCGCCAGACCGGGGTGGGTGGGGATCCGCTCGTAGCGCGCCGGCCGCTCGCCCCGCGCCGGCGTCAAGGCGAAGCCGAGCGTCTCGACGCCCTGGTGACGGCCGTCCGCGAGCCGGAGGCCCACGTCGAGCTGCAGCTCCTCGCTGGCTGCGGCCACCGCGCCGTTGGCCAGGAAGCTGCCCAGGTAGGCCCCGCCCACGCCGACTTGCAGCGCCGCCCGCGGCGCCGTCGCCAGCGCCGCCGCCGTCAGCGCCGCGGCCGCGTTGACCTTACCGATGCCGCTGACCGCCAACACCACGGGCACGGCCCCCAGCTGTCCGCCTTCCAGCGGCCCCCAGGCCGAAGCCGTCACCTGGCGAGCGCGGAGATGCGCTCGCAACGGTTCCAGTTCCATCTCGGTCGCCGCCAGCACGAGGACCGGGGCGTCGTCGGGAGGCACGCGGGCCCAGCGGCCGCTCAGGCTGCGGCGGGCGCGTCGAGCAGCGCCCGCACGTAGGCCGCGGCGTCGTAGGGCTGCAGGTCGTCGGCCTGCTCGCCCACGCCGACGAAGCGGATGGGTAGGCCGAGCTCGCGCGCGATCGGCAGCAGGATGCCGCCCTTGCCGGTGCCGTCGAGCTTGGTCACGATCACGCCGGTGACGCCGACGGCCTCGTTGAAGCGCTTGGCCTGCTCCAGGCCGTTCTGGCCGGTGACCGCGTCCAGCACCAACCAGACCTCCTTGGGTTCGCCCGGGTCGGCCTTGCCGATCACGCGCTTCACCTTCTTCAGCTCCTCCATCAGGTTGTGCTTCGTGTGCAGGCGGCCGGCGGTGTCCACGATGAGCAGGTCGGCGCCGCGCGCGATGCGGCGCTGCGCCGCATCGAAGGCCAGGGCGGCGGTGTCGCTGCCACTCTCGCCGGTCACGGTCGGGATGCCCAGGCGTTCGCCCCACACCGCCAGCTGTTCGCTGCCGGCTGCCCGGAAGGTGTCGCCCGCGCAGAACACGACCTGCTTCCCGTGGCCGCTCCAGTAGCGGCCCAGCTTGGCGATGGTCGTGGTCTTGCCGACGCCGTTGACGCCCACCACCATCAGCACCTTGCCGGCGGGCTCCACCATCTTCCGGGTCACGTCCAGGTCGAAGCCGACCCGGCGCAGCTTCTGGCGCAAGCGGTCGCCCTCGAGCTGATCGAGCAAGGCCTGCTCCAGCGCATCGCGGAAGCTGGTACCGCGCTCGCGCTCCTTGCGCGCCTCGCGCACCACCTCGGCGGCGATCCGGGCCCCGACGTCGGCGCCGATGAGGGCGAACTCGAGGTCGTCCCAGTCCATCTCCCAGTCGCGCGCGCGGCGTGCCGGTGCGGCGCCTGGCGCGGCGCCAGGGGCGTCGCCCGGGGCGTCGCCGACGGGCGTCGCCTCGCCCAGGATGGCGGAGCGGGTCTTGCTGAGCCCAGACCGGAGCCGATCGAACCAGGCCACGTCAGCCTCGATCCGTGGCGCCGACCGGGCGGCGGCCGCGCTTGGCGCGCTGGGCCTCCTTGGCCGCTGCCTCGGCCTCGGCCTTCAAGCGCTCCGGGTCGTCGTCGGGTAGGCCTTCGCTGATCACCTGCAGGGCCTGGCCGATCCGCTCCAGGGTGCGCTCCTTGCCCATGATGACCACAAGGTCGACCACCCCTGGCGCTTGGGTGGTGCCCGTCAGTGCCACCCGCAGCGGCATCATCACCTTGCCCATGGGCACCGCCTGACGCTGCACGTAGTCGCGCAGGAGTTCGTCGACGTCGTCGTCGTCGAACCACTCGAGGGCCGCGAAGGCGCGCTCGAGGTCCTCCAGGTAGCCCTGGGCGGCCGCCAGCCGGCGCCGTGCATCGTCGTCGTAGCGCAACCGCGGCTGCAGGAAGGGCGAGAGCTGGTCCACCAGCTCGCTCAGCGTCTCGGCCCGTGGCCGGACCACGTCGAGCGCGTCCAGCAGGTAGTCCTCGTCGTCGACCGTCAGGTCGCGCGCCTCGAGCCAGGGGCGCAGGCGCTCGGCCAGCGCTTCCAAGCTGAGCACGTCGCGCAGGTAACGGGCGTTCAGGTGCCGCAGCCGCTTCAGGTCGAAGACCGGTCCGCCGAGCGAGATGCGCGCCGGGTCGAAGGCGGCCACCATGTCGTCGAGCGAGAAGACCTCGCGGCCGTCGGGCATGCTCCAGCCCATGGTGCCGAGGAAGTTGAGCAGCGCCTCGGGCAGGATGCCCTGCTGGCGGTAGCTCTCGACCGAGGTGTCCATCTTGCGCTTGGAGATCTTGGTCTTGTTCGCGTCGGGGTTGCGCAGGAGCGGCAGGTGCACGAAGGTCGGCAGCGCCCAGCCGAAGGCCTGGTAGAGCAGGACGTGGATGGGTGTCGAGGTGACCCACTCCTCGGCTCGCATGACGTGCGTGACCCCCATCAGGTGGTCGTCGACCACCACGGCCAGGTGGTAGGTGGGGTAGCCGTCGGACTTCAGCAGGACCGTGTCGCGGATCTCGGCGTTGGGGATGCGCACCTCGCCGCGCAGCAGGTCGACGAAGCCGGTCTCGCCGGCGTCCGGCGTGCGCAAGCGCACCACGTGCGGCTCGCCGGCGGCGGCCCGCCGTGCCTGTTCCTCGGCGCTGAGCGCGCGGCCGCGACCGTCGTAGCCGGGATCCTTACCGAGGCGGCGTTGCTCGCGCCGCATCGCCTCGAGCTCCTCGGGCGTCTCGAAGGCGCGGTAGGCCTGGCCCTCCTCGATCAGGATCTCGGCGTGCGCCCGGTAGATGGCCAGGCGTTCGCTCTGGCGGTACGGTCCGTGCGGACCGCCGAGCTCGGGGCCTTCGTCGGGCCGCAGGCCGAGCCAGTCCAGCATGGCCAGGATGCGATCCTCGGCCTCGGCCTGGTAGCGTTGACGGTCGGTGTCCTCGAGACGCAGCACGAAGCGGCCGCCCGCCTTGCGCGCCAGGGCGTAGTTGAAGAGGCCGACGTACGCCGTGCCGACGTGCGGGTCGCCGGTCGGCGAGGGGGCGATGCGGGTCACGACGGGCATGAAGCGCCTCCTTTACATCATCAGAGCATCATAGCGTCGCGGCAGGGCAGGGTTTCAGCCCAGCGCGACGCGGATCAAGGTCTCAAGCGAGCGCGAGGCGGACGAGGGTCAGCGCTGCCACCGCCCACAGGTAGGGCGCGAACACCCGGAAGCGTCCGCGCCGCAAGACGGCGAACAGCACTAGCAGCGCCAGGTAGCCCACCACGAACGACGCCAGCGTCATCGCCAGCAGCGGTCCCCAGGGGAGCTGCTGCCCCAAGACCGAGTCGGCCTCCAGCAGCGCCACCCCGAAGGAGGCGACCAGGTACATCAGGAACGACAGCCGTGGCGCCATCGTCGGCGCCGCGCCGCGCCACAGCAGCATGGCGATGGTGGCGCCCGAGCGCGAGATGCCGGGGATCACCGCCAAGCCCTGGGCGACGCCGGCCAGCAGGGCGTCGCGGAAGGTGAGCTGCGCCGGTCCCGCCTTGGGGCCCCCGATCGGCGCGGTCCACAGCACCAGCCCCGTCAGCGCCAGCGCCAGCGACACCGGCAGCGCGGTGCCGAGCTGCTCGAACACCGGCCGCAGCGCCAGACCGATCGCCACCGTTGGCAGCGACGCCACCAGCACCAGCAGCGCCAGCCGCCAGCCTTCCTGCTGCCGCGCTGTGGCGGACCAGAGGCCGCGCAGGAAGCCGCCGAGCGCCAGCCCGACGTCGCGTCGCAGGTACACCAGCACCGCCAACAGCGTGCCGGTGTTGGTCGCGACACCGACCCACAGCGGCAGACCCTCGCCCCAGCCGAAGTGGTAGGTGGCCAAGGCCAGGTGCCCCGAACTCGAGACGGGCAGGAACTCGGTCAGGCCCTGCACGATGCCCAGAATGGTGGCTTGCAGCAGATCCACGCTCGTCGCTCCCTGCGTCGCGAAGGGTCGTCGCGGTGCTCTTCCTGACGACGGCTGGCCCGGTGACCGCTGTCACCGGGCCAGCCGCGATGCCCGTTCCGTGTGCGAGACTCAGCGCTTGCTGAACTGCGGCGCGCGCCGGGCCTTCTTGAGGCCGTACTTCTTGCGCTCGACCACGCGCGCGTCGCGTGAGAGGTAGCCGCCACCCTTGAGGGCGGGACGGAAGTTCGGATCGACCTTGAGCAGGGCCCGCGCGACGCCGAGCTTGATGGCGTCGGCTTGGCCGCTCGGGCCGCCGCCGGCCACGGTGATGAGGGCGTCGTAGCGGCCCGCGGTGTTCGTGACCTTGAGCGGCTCGAGCGCCTGGACGCCCACGAGGATGCCCCGGAAGTAGTCCTGGAACTCCTTGCCGTTCACGGTGATGCGGCCGCTGCCGGGGCGCAGGAAGACCCGCGCCACGGCCGCCTTGCGACGTCCGGTGCCGTAGTACTGTTCCATTTAGCGGAGCTCCATCTGCACGGGCTGCTGGGCGGCGTGCGGGTGCGCCTCGCCGGCGTACACCTTGAGCCGCCGGATCAGCTTTCGCCCGAGGCGGTTCTTCGGCAGCATGCCCCAGACGGCGCGCTCGAGCACGCGCTCGGGGTGCTTGGCGAGCATGTCGCCGGCGGTGGTGGTCCTGAGGCCACTGGGGTACCCGGTGTAGCGGGTGTAGATCTTCTGCTCCAGCTTGTGGCCGGTGAACACGACCTTGTCGGCGTTGACGACGATGACGAAGTCGCCCCCCGCCTGGTTGGGGGTGAAGTCGGGCTTGTGTTTGCCACGGAGCACACTGGCGATCTGGGTGGCGAGACGACCCACGGTCTGGCCCGCGGCGTCGACCAACACCCAGTCGTTCTTGAGCTCCTTCGGGAAGTACGTGCTCATGCTTGTGAACGCACCTTTCGGAGGTGGTGTCGCCGTCGGGACGATCGGGGTGGCGGTGGTGACGCCAGTGGCCGACGGGCGCGAGACCAAACGCGATGCTAGCATAGCTTGCTGGAGCCGACAAGCCGCGCCGGTCAGCCGGGCCGGTCAGTCGCGGCGGAGCTTCTGGAGCTTCTCGACCGCGATGTCCTCGAGCGACGGCTGCGTGGTGGCGCCCCGCTCGCCGCTCAACTGCCGAATCTCCTCGATGAAGCGCTCGACCGACTCGAAGTCGCGGTACACGGACAGGAAGCGGATGTAGGCAACGTCGTCGAGGTGCTTCAGTAAGGCCAGCGTGCGACGACCGATCTCCTCGCTGCTGATCTCCGGTAACGACACCTCATCCTCGAAGGCGTAGGCGAAGGCCCGCAGCTGCTTCTCGCTCACGGGTCGCTTGTTGCACGCGATTCGAAGCTTGGCGACGAGCTTGTCGGGGTCGAAGACCTCGCGCCTGCCCGAGCGCTTGCGTACCATCAAGGCCTCGAACTGCGCCCGCTCGTACGTCGTGAAGCGGCGATGGCAGGCGTTGCACTCGCGGCGCCGGCGGATGGCGGCGCCCTCGTCAGAGGGACGCGAGTTGACGACGCGCGTGTCGTCACTCGAGCAGAAGGGGCACTTCACCGCTGCCACCCACCGCGGGCCGTGAGCTCGTCCCAGCCCTGCTCGTTCCATCCCTCCTCGTCGTCGTCACCGTCTTGGCTCGCGTCGGGTGTGCCGGCGGCCTCCTCGAGCCGCACCAGGCCCACCTCGGCGCGATCCAAGGCCTCGTCGTCGAGCCCGGCCTCACGCAGCGCATCATCGTAGGCCGACGGCTCGACCGCGTCCGTCGGGGGGTGTTCGACCTCGTCATCGAGATCGCCCTGGCGCACCGTGTCGTCGAGCGCTGCCTGCACTTCCGGCAGCAGCGTCTCGATCACCTTCGGCGGTGGCGGCAGCACCACCGGCAGCACCGCGCCGCGCATGCCCTGGGCGGCGGCCGAGCCCAGGTACCGCACCGCGTGCACGAGCGCGGCGTCGCTGCGCGGGTCGGAGGCCGAGCGCGACGGCACCACCACGTTCACGCGCGGCCAGGTGGTGACCGGTTCGGGATCGATCGCCTCGGGCATGCCGGGCACCAGCGGGTGGGCGGCGGGCGTGCCTGCCAAGGCGCTGGTCAGGCCGGTGATGGCGCCCTGGATCGCGGCCATCTGGGGGTAGGAGGGCCCGCCGGGCGGCGCGACCACCACGACCCAACCGCTGCGTAGCAGCCGGACCGCGGTACGGAGCAGGAGGTAGGTGCTGGTGACGTCCTCGCGCAACAGCTCGGCGAACTCGCTCTCGGACAACTCGTCGAAGCGGGCGTGGCTCTCCTGGTTGACGACGTGCACCAGGCCACCGAGCACGCCGAAGATCTCGAACACCTTGGCGAAGGTCGAGCGGACCTCGAGCAGCGAGGCCATGTCGGCCTGGACGGGTATGGCTTGCCCGCCCAACTCCTCGACCTCGGCTGCGGTCTTGGAGGCCAGATCGACGTCAGGGTCGGCGCAGACGACGTCGAAGCCGGCCGCGCCATACGACAGCGCCACGGCCCTACCGAAGCCCTGGCCGACGTTCGTGACCAGGACGACCCTGGCGCTCTCCATGACGAACACGATACGACGCTCCGCAAGCGCTCACAAGGCATCCGGCTGCGCGGCGCGTGGCCGGCCGGTGTGGAGCGCGCCGCCGTACGGCATCGCGACGATGCTGTACGGCGGCTGTGGGTGTGTATCATGGCGCGTGCTCGCAGCGGCCCCCACGCCCGAGGAGGAGGACGAATGGCGCTCGAACGCTGGTTCCGCCGCAAGCGTCCCACCCGTGGCGACGATGACGCCAGCCCTACCGGGTTGTGGCTCAAGTGCCCGGGCTGTCACGCGCAGATCTACCGCAAGGACCTGATCGGTAACCTCTACGTCTGCCCTGAGTGCGGTTTCCACGAGCGCATGCCGGTCGAGGCGCGGGTGGCGATGCTGGCCGACGAGGGGAGCTTCGAGCGTTGGTCGGGCGCGGTCATGCCGTCGGACGCGCTCGGCTTCGTCGACACCGAGCCCTACACCGAGCGCCTGCAGGCGGCCCAATCGAAGACCGACCGTCCGGACGCCATCCTCACGGGAGCGGCCACGCTCGAGGGTGAGCCGGTGGCCCTGGCGGTGATGGACTTCGGGTTCCTCGGCGGCTCGATGGGATCGGTGGTCGGCGAGGAGATCGCACGGGCCGCTGAGCGGGCCGCCGACGAGGACCGCGCCTTCGTCAGCGTGGCCGCCTCGGGCGGCGCTCGTATGCAGGAGGGCGCCCTGTCGCTCATGCAGATGGCCAAGACGACGGTGGCGCTCGAGGCGCTCGCGCGTCGGCGTCTTCCGTACGTGAGCGTGCTCACCGATCCGACCACGGGCGGCGTGACCGCGAGCTTCGCGACGCTCGGTGACCTGGTGGTGGCCGAGCCGGGCGCGCTCATCTGCTTCGCGGGGCCGCGCGTGATCCAGCAGACGATCAAGCAGGACCTTCCCGAGGGCTTTCAGCGCGCGGAGTTCCTGTTGCGCAAGGGCATGCTCGACGACGTGATCGCGAGGCCGGCGCTGAAGTCGCGCCTGGCCGGTTACGTGCGCGTGCTGCGCGCCGGGTTGGCTTCGTGCGCCGGCAGCGCCGTCGTCCGTGACGCTGCGCTGGCGGCGCCTTCGCTCGACCACGATGACGGTGCGCCGGCGAGCGACGGTGAGGAGGCGTTGCAGCGTGCCACTGCCGTTTGAGAAGCCGATCGACGATCTCGAGGCGCGGATCCGCGACATGCGGGCGTACGCCGACGAGCAGGACGTAGACCTGTCAGGAGAGATCGCCGCGCTCGAGCAGCGGCTGGCGAGCTTGACGCGCGAGACCTTCGCCAAGCTCGACCGCTGGCAGCGCGTCCAGGTGGCCCGCGCGGCTGGGCGCCCGACCGCGCTCGATTACCTGGCCCGCGTGGTGGAGGACTTCAGCGAACTCCACGGTGACCGCGCGCTCGGCGACGACCCGGCGTTGGTCGGTGGCTTGGCGCGGCTGGGCGATCACGGCCTGGTGGTGCTGGCGCAGCAGAAGGGTCGCGACACGAAGGAGAACATCCACCGCAACTTCGGCATGGCGCACCCCAGCGGTTACCGTAAGGCGCTGCGATTGTTCGACCTGGCGGACAAGTTCGGTCTGCCGGTGCTCAGCCTCATCGACACGCCGGGCGCCTACCCGGGGATCACGGCGGAGGAGCAGGGGCAGGCCTGGGTCATCGCCGCGAGCATCCAGCGCATGAGCCGGCTACGCGTCCCGGCGGTGAGCGTCGTCATCGGCGAGGGCGGTTCGGGTGGCGCGCTGGCGCTCGCGGTGGCCAACCGCGTGTTGATCCTCGAGCACGCGATCTACTCGGTGATCAGCCCCGAGTCGTGCGCGGCCATCCGTTGGCGCGACGCGGCCGAAGCGCCGCGGGCCGCCGAGGCCTTGAAGCTCACGGCCGACGACCTGCTGGAGCAGGGCGTGGTCGACAGCGTCATCCCAGAGCCGGTCGGTGGCGCGCACAAGGACCCGGACGGCGCGGTGGAGGCCGTGCGCGTGGCGGTGTCCGAGGCCTTCGCGGCGCTGCGCGACCACAGCAGCGAGTCGCTCATGGCGCAGCGTCACGAGCGCTTCCGGCGCATGGGCCGCGTCCTCGAGGCGGCCTGAGCGGCGACCGGGGTACGCCTTCGTCTTCGTTACTCGTCGTTGCTCGCTGCGCGGCGCAGGGCCGCGACGGCCGCGGCTGGATCGTCGGCGCCGAAGACCGCGCTGCCGGCCACGGCCACGTCGGCTCCGGCGCGCCGGGCAGACCCGATCGTGTCGGTGCTGATGCCGCCGTCCACCTGCAGCAAGGTGGCGTGTCCACCGGCGTCGCGCAGCGCCCGCAGGCGCTCGAGGCGGGCCAGCGTGCGGGGCAGGAACCGTTGGCCGCCGAACCCCGGATCGACCGCCATGACCACGGCCAGGTCGAGTTCGGGCAGCGCCTCCTCGAGCACGGTGAGCGGGGTCATGGGGTTGGCCGCCAGCCCCACTTGCGCGCCGGCCGCGCGGACCACCGCCAGGGCGCGATGGACGTGCACGGTCGCCTCGGCGTGGACGCTGACCAGATCGGCGCCGGCCTGGACGTAGGCCTCGGCCCAGCGCTCGGGCGCGTCGATCATCAGGTGCACGTCGACGAAGCAGCGGGTGCTGCGTCGCACCACCTCGACCACGGCGGTGCCGAAGGTGAGGTTGGGAACGAAGTGACCGTCCATCACGTCGACGTGGATCCAGTCGGCGCCGGCGGCCTCGGCGGCTGCCACCTGTTCGGCCAGGCGCCCGAGGTCGGCGGCGAGGATGGAGGGAGCGATGCGCAGCGTTGCCATGCACCGAGGCTAGCACGCGCGCTGACGTCACCGGCGGCGTTCCAGCCGGGTCCGTGCGCGGCGTTGCCCGCCGCGCCACCGGCATCGCTCAGGCCGGTGTCGGCACCGCCTCCAGCACGCTCTCGATCGCGGCCGTCAGCGTGCTTAGGCCCTCTTCCAGCTCGGCGTCACGAAGGTTGAGGGGCGGCAGCAGCCGGATCACGTTGCCGTAGGTGCCGGTGGGCAGCACCAGCAGACCGCCCTCGCGGCAGGTGGTGACCAGGCGCTGCACCGTCGCCGGGTCGGGGCTGCGACCGTCGTCGGCCACGAACTCGAGTCCCACCATCGCACCCAGCCCGCGCACGTCGCCGAGCCTGGGCTGGCGCGCCTGCAGCGCCTCGAAGTGCACGCGGATCTTCTGGCCGATGACGCCGGCGCGCTCCAGCAGACCTTCCTCCTCGATCACGTCCATGGTCGCCAGCGCTGCGGCGCAGGCGGTGGGGTTGCCGCCGAAGGTGGACCCGAGCATGGCGGGCTCCACCTTGTCCATGACCTCGGCCCGGCCCACCACGGCGCCCAGCGGGAAGCCGCTGGCGAGGGCCTTGGCGCTGGCCACCAGGTCGGGTTCCAGGTCATGGTGGTCCACGGCCCACCAGCGCCCGGTGCGGCCCATGCCGGCCTGCACCTCGTCGTCGATCCAGAGCGCGCCGATCCTGTCGGCGTAGGTCCGCAGCCCGCGCAGGAAGGTGCCGGGGGCGGGGATGAACCCGCCCTCACCGGCGACGGGTTCGAGCACGAAGGCGGCCACCTCGCTCTCGCCGATGGTGGTCTTGACCAAGTCCTGGAGCTGCGCCAGGTAGGCCTCCGCGGCAGCCTCGCCCTCCAGGCCGAAGGGGTTGCGGTAGAGGTAGGGGTACGCGGCGCGGTAGATCTCGCCGGCGCGAGGCGCGAAGCCGGCCTTGTACGGGTCGGCCTTGCCGGTGAGCGACAGGGCTAGCTGGGTGCGTCCGTGGAAGGCGTGCGTGAAGGCCACGATGCCCTGCCGACCGGTCGCGACGCGGGCGATCTTGACGGTGTTCTCGACCGCCTCGGCGCCCGAGTTCACCAGGAACGTGCGCTTCGGCGAGGGACCGGGCGCGATCTGACCCAAACGCTCCGCCACCTGGACGTAGCTCTCGTGCATGCCCACGGCGAAGCACAGGTGCTGGAACGTCTCGGCTTGGCGTCGGACCGCGTCGAGCACGCGCGGGTGCGAGTGGCCGAGGTTCATGACGGCGATCCCTACGGTCCAGTCCAGGTAGCGGGCGCCGTCGGCGTCCCACACGTAGCTGCCGGAGGCCTTCACGGGGGAGATCGGGTGCACGCTGGCGGCGGCGCGCGCGACGGCGGACGCGCGCCGTGCGGCGATCGATCGGTTGCTCATGATGCCTCCTCGCTCCAGGAGCGCCGCGCTCGATGCGAACGCGACGCCCCCTGGGGCCTTACGATATGAAGTATCATGCGACGCCAAGCCGTCGATTCGCAAGCGTCCTCGGTACATCAGGTGCCTGGATGAGGGCCGGGCCCGAGCCCCGGCTGGGGTTGGCCGGGCCGCTGGTGGTGCCGGCTGCGGCGCGTTGGCAGCCGGCCGCCGTGGCCTGCGCCAGGCGCCTGGGCGGCCAGGTGCTGCAGCTAGCAGACTGGGTCGCCGCGGTGCCGCCGCCGGTGGTGGTGTGGTGGGACGACGACGGGCCGGGACTGCGCGGACCGCCGGCCGGTGCCGGCGTGCGGCGACCACCGGCGCCGGGGCCGCCCCGCCCAGGGCGCGACCTGCTACTGCGAGCGTTGGGAGGCCGGATCGAGGGGGTGACGGTGACGGACGCCACGGCAGGGTGGGGGGTCGACGCCGGCGTGGCCGCGGCGGCGGGCGCGCAGGTGCTGATGCTCGAGCACGCGCCGGCGATGGCGCTCGTGCTCGAGGCGGCGCTCGCGCGCTGGCGCGCGGCCGCCCATCCGGCCGCCGCACGGTTGCGGCTGCGGAGCGGCGACGCGGCGCTGTTGTTGCCCAGCCTGCCGGCCTGCGACGTCGTCTACCTCGATCCGCTCTTCCCGGGCCGCGAGCAGCGCGGCACCAGCGCCGTGGAGCTGCGCTGGTTGCGCGAGGTCGCGCGTTGGTCGGCGCCGCCCGCGCCCGACGACGAACTCCTGGCCGCGGCCCTGGCCGCGGCGCGCCGCAGGGTGGTGGTCAAGCGTGGCCGCAACGATCCACCCTTCGCCGGGGTGGCGCCTTCGGGCCGCATCCTGGGCCGGACCACGCGCTACGACCTCTACGCCGGCGGCCGCGGCGGCGCATGAACGCTGCGCGCAGGTCGTGCCGGCTGCCGGCGAACGCCGACGAGGCAGCGACGCCATGCGGCGTCGCTGCCTCGGAAGGGCCCGCTCGGGGCCGTGATGGCTGGCCCGCAGGGATTCGAACCCCGACCGACCGGACCAAAACCGGTTGTCCTGCCATTAGACGACGGGCCAATGGCCAACCCCGAGTGTACACCACCGCCAAAGCATCCCACGCCGCGCGCCCGCCCTCGTCGACGAAGGCGGGCGCGCTGGGCCGTGATGGCTGGCCCGCAGGGATTCGAACCCCGACCGACCGGACCAGAACCGGTTGTCCTGCCGTTAGACGACGGGCCACCAGGCCACCTTCGATGCTACCGACGCGGTCGCTGCCACGTCAAGGCGGTCGCACACCGTTGGGGCTCCCCGCCGCGGGGCGTAGCGCGCTGCGGCGGTTGCGCTGCCTGGGAGGGTACACGTCCCGCGGTGGCGTGGTATCGTTGTGCGCTCGACGCGGACGACGTCCCGTGGAGCGCCTTGGAGAGGTGCCGGAGTGGTTGAACGGGACGGTCTCGAAAACCGTTGTACTGCAACGCGGTACCGTGGGTTCGAATCCCACCCTCTCCGCCACTCGCACGCCCGGACGCCATGCACCGTCCGGGCGTTGCTCATGCGCCGTGGGCCTGGCCGCGGCGGCGCTGCCGGCCGCGGGCGCACGGCGCCACGCGGCGGCGGCCTGGGGAGGAACCCGTCATGGCCGTGACCGTCGTCGACCATCCGCTGGTGCAGCACAAGCTGTCGATCCTGCGCGAGCGCACCACCACGGTGCGCGAGTTCAGGGCGCTGTGCGCCGAGATCAGCATGCTGATGGCCTACGACGCGATGCGCTCCCTGCCGCTCGAGGACGCGGTGGTGGAGACGCCCGTGGCCAGCGCGCAGGTGCGGCGCCTGGCGGGGAAGAAGCTGGCGCTGGTCGCGATTCTACGGGCCGGGCTGGTCATGGCCGACGGCATCCTCGCGCTGGTGCCAGGGGCGCGCGTCGGTCACGTGGGGCTGTACCGTGACGAGGCGACGCTGCAACCGGTGCGCTACTTCGTGAAGCTCCCCAGCGACGTCCACGAGCGCGAGGTGTTCGTGCTGGACCCGATGCTTGCCACAGGAGGCAGCGCCGTGGCAGCGCTCGACCTGCTGCGTGAGCGCGGCGTGCAGGCAGCCCGGCTGCTGTGCATCCTGGGCGCGCCCGAAGGCGTGGAGCGGGTGGCCGCTGCGCATCCCGAGGTGGAGATCATCCTGGCGGGCCTCGACGAACGCCTCGACGAGCGCGGCTTCATCGTGCCGGGGCTGGGCGACGCCGGCGATCGCCTCTACGGCACCCGTTGAGCTGACGGCGCTTCCACGAACGGCGTGGGCGGCGGATTCTCCTCACGGCGCTCGGGGCGGCGGTGCTAGCATGGAAGCCGTGCCGGTATCCTTGCTCGCCTACGTCCCGCTCGTGCTCGTCGCGTTCGCGGTGGCGTTGGCGACGGTGAGCTTGCTGGTGCCCCGGGTGCGGCGTTTCGCGCACCGGGTGAACGCCGTGCAAGTGGGTGGTGAAGCGCACGGCTACGGGCGCCGGCAGCACGTCGGCGCGGTCCCCAACATCGGTGGTCTGGCCATCCTGGGCGGGTTCCTGGTGGCGCTGTTCGCCGGCAACCTGGTGGCACCCAGCCTGCTCGACGCGTATCGGGTCGAGCTGCTCGCGATCCTGTTGGGCGGCTCCATCGTGGCCCTGGTCGGGCTCATCGACGACATCTACGAGGTGCCCGCGGCCATGCGCCTGGCCACACACGTGCTGGCGGCCGGCATCCTGGTGGTCAACGGCGTCACCATCGACTTCATCACGAACTACTTCGGCGGCGCTCCGTACGTCTTCATCCCCGAGCTGCTGGCCGTCGCGATCACGCTGGTGTGGGTGGTGGGCTTCACCAACGCCTTCAACTTCATCGACGGCATGGACGGGCTCTCCTCGGGCGTCGCCGCCATCTCCAGCCTCAGCCTGCTGGCGGTGGCGCTGCAGTTCCCCGACAGGGGCGCCTCGGTCCTCATCCTGGCGGCGCTGGCCGGCGCCGCGCTGGGCTTCTTGCGCCACAACTTCAACCCCGCCACCATCACCATGGGCGACTCCGGGGCGTACCTGCTGGGGTACGTGCTGGCCGGGGTGTCGGTCCTCGGGGCGCTGAAGGTGACGGCGGCCGTTACGGTGGTCGCTCCGGTCCTCATCCTGGCGTTGCCGTTGCTCAACATCACCCAGGTGACGGTGCGACGCCTGCGCCGCGGCGTGAACCCGGCCGCCGCGCACAACGACCATCTGCACGACCTGCTGCGACGCCGTGGCGGCAGCCCGCGCGGCATCGTGTACGTCATGTGGGCCGCCACGCTCGTGCTGGGCGTCCTGGGCATGCTGCTCTCGCAGACTCCACCGGTGCTGCTGCTGGCGACCGTGGTGGCGGCCGTGCTGCTGATCGCGTTGGTCTCCTACCTACGCTGGCGCGAGGTCGACGGCGAGCGCCTGCAGGCGCTGGCGACGGCCGCCGGCGACCAGCTGCCCCGGCGGTGACGGGGGACCCGCGCGCGGCGTCGGGTGCCCGCGTTGTCGTTGCCTTCGGCACGCGACCCGAGGCCTCGAAGATGGCGCCGGTGGTGCACGCGCTCGAGCGGCACCCGGCGCTCGAGCCGTACCTGCTCGTGACAGGCCAGCACCGTGAGCAACTCGACCGCATGCTGTCCGTGTTCGCGCTCACGCCCCAGGCCGACCTGGCGCTCATGCGGCCCGGCGCCTCGCTGGCGGACGCCTTCGGGCGCATGGTGCCGGCCGCCGCGGCGGGGTTGCGGGCGGCGCAGCCCGCCTACGTGCTCGTGCACGGCGACACGCTCACCACCCTGGCGGTGGCGCTGGCGGCCTTCTTCGAGGGGTTGCCACTGGCGCACGTTGAGGCTGGTCTGCGCTCGTTCGATCTGCGCGAACCCTTCCCGGAAGAGGCCAGTCGCCGCCTCGCCGACGTGGTCACCGACCTGGACCTGCCGCCCACCGCGCTGGCGCGTGAGCACCTGCTGCGGGAGGGTAAGCCTGCGGCGCGCATGGTCGTGACCGGCAACACAGCGATCGACGCGGTGCACTGGGCGGTAAGGCGCGCGACCTTGCCGGCGCACGTGCCGCGGGGGCGGCCGCTGGTGGCGCTGACCCTGCACCGACGTGAGAACCTGCCGCGGCTGGCCGACATCGCCGTGGCGCTGGCGGCGACCGCGCGCGCCTTCCCTGACCACGTGTTCGTCTACCCGATGCACCGCAACCCGGCGGTGCGCGCCGCGGTGGTGCCGGCCCTCTCCGAGCTGGCGAACGTGCTGCTGGAGGACGATTGGGACTACCTGGCGATGCTGGCGTTGCTGCGCGAGGCGCGCCTGGTGATCACCGACTCGGGCGGGCTGCAGGAGGAGGGGGCGGCCCTGCGCACCCCGGTGGCGGTCGTGCGCAACGTGACCGAGCGGCCCGAGGGGGGGGAGGCCGGTACCTTGCGCCTGCTCGGCAACGACCCGGCCCGGCTCGCCGTCGCGCTGCCCGAACTGCTCGGCGACGAGGCCGCGCTCGATCGCATGCGCGCCGCGCCCAACCCGTACGGCGACGGTCGCGCTGGCGAGCGCGTGGCCGCGGCGGTGGCGTGGCGTCTGGGCCTGGGCCCGCGCCCGCGGGACTGGCGGGCCCAGCCGCGGCCTGATGGCGTCGCGTGTGGCACGGCCGGTTAGCGCGAGCGAGTAGACTCGCGAAGGTGCGTGTCTTGGCCATCGGCGATCCCCACCTGTCGGCTCGAGACCCCAAGCCGATGACGGTGTTCGGCGGCGGCTGGCAGGGGCATCCCGAAGCCTTCTTCCGCGGTTGGCGCGAGGTGGTCCGCGACGACGACCTGGTGTTGGTGCCGGGCGACGTGTCGTGGGCGATGCGGCTGGAGGACGCCCGGCCCGATCTCGAGGCGATCGCCGCCCTGCCCGGCACGAAGGTGCTGTTGCGCGGCAACCACGACTACTGGTGGCCGTCGTTGACGAAGCTGCGCGCGGCGCTCCCCGAGGGGATGTACGCGATCCAGAACGACGCGCTCCGCTTCGGCGACGTGGTGGTGGCCGGCACCCGCGGCTGGATGGTGCCGGGCACCATCGGCAGTGACGCCCAGGACCAGCGCATCTTCGAGCGCGAGGTGCAACGGCTGCGGTTGTCGTTGGCGGCAGCCGAACGCCTCGGCGAGGCCTACCTGGTGGTGATGCTGCACTTCCCGCCGACGAACCCGCGGGGCGATCCGTCGCCCATGTTGGCGGTGATCGAGGCGGCACGGCCGCAGGCCTTGGTGTTCGCACACGTGCACGGCGACGCCGCGGTGCACGTTCCGGAACTCCCTGGAGCGATCGTGCGCTTCGTGGCAGCGGACGCCGTTCGGTTCAGGCCGGTGGTGATACGAGCGGCAGCGTAGTGCGGCCGGTCAGGCCTCGCGCTGGCGGGTGGAGCCGGGCAGCGGCTGCGGCGCGCGGTCGCCCGTCAGGCGGCGGTAATGCGTGATGGCGTCCTGGCCTCGTGACCACGTGAGCGCGACCATCTCGCCGCCGACCGAGGCGGGGAAGGCCACCGCGCCGTGCTCGAGATCGGTCAACTGGACGCCCAGGCGATCGAGCTCCGCCTTCGCGACCTGCGCCTGCCCGGCGACGAACTCGAGCTCACGCACGAGGTTGTGCGACTCGACCTGCGTCACGCCGCGCTCGGCCGGCGGACGCGCAGACAGCTCGCCGATGCGACGCTTGAGCGCGTTGGCGTCCTGGCTGGCGGCTTGCAGCGAGGCCACGTGGCCTTCGATGACCGGAAGGAGGCGCGTGGCTTCATCGACTGTGAACAGCTTGATCACGGCGGCTCCTCTCACCTGCACTGTACTCGGTCTTGGTCGACGTGTGGTGTGACCACCCCTACGAAAACCTGAGCCTTCAACGCTCAAGCCGGGCTGTGCACCACGCCTTCGGACGTCGCCGGAGCCTCGCCGCGCGCCCGGGTTGCGCCTGGTAGATTGAGCCTCACGGAGGGACAGGTGCCACACCTCGAGCAGTGCACGATGCCGCTTGCGCCCGGCCGCGCATGATCCCCGTCGGCCTCGACCTCGGCGGCACCAAGATCGCCGCAGCCGCGGTCGACGACGGTGTCGTGCTGGCCCGGCGTCGCCGCGAGACCCCGCAGACCGGCGCCGAGGACGTCATCGCGGCGCTGGCCGAGGTGGCCCGCGACCTGCTCGACGCGTACCCGGAGGCGTGCGCGGTCGGTGTCGGCTGTCCCGGACCGCTCGACTTCGAGCGAGGGCGGGTACGCTTCGCGCCGAACATCGCCGGCATGGAGGACGCGCCGCTCGTCGACGCGTTGCACGAGCGACTCGGCCTGACCGTCGTGCTCGAGAACGACGCCAACGCTGCAGGCTACGCTGAGCACCGCTACGGCGCCGCGCGCGACCTCGAGACCAGCGTCTACGTCACCCTCTCCACCGGCATCGGCGGGGGCGTGTTCGTTGGCGACAGGGTGCTGCGCGGGGCGAACGGCTTGGCTGGCGAGATCGGGCACATGACGCTGCTGCCGGGCGGCCCCGTCGGTGGCGACGGGCACACCGGAAGCTGGGAGGCGGTGGCCGCAGGTCGCTCGATGGCACGCGATGCCAGCTACGTCTTCTCGCGCAAGGTCAGCACCGCCGAGCTCTTCGACCTCGCCAAGGACGGCGATCGTCGCGCTCTGGCGATCGTCGACAACGCCGCCCGCTTCACCGGGCTCGGGCTCGCCAACATCGTGAAGGTCATCGACCCCGCCGGCTTCGTGCTGGGCGGCGGCGTCACCAGCGTGGGCGACTTCTACCTCGATAGGGTGCGGGAGGCGCTCGCCGCCGCGACCGCGGGGTATCCGCAACCGAGCGTTCGCATGGCGGAGCTCGGCGACGACGTGGGGGTCATCGGGGCGGCCGCCGTTGCCGCGTTCGAGTACGGGGGGAGCGAGCCCTCCGGGGGCTGACATGGAGCTGCCGCTCTTCGCGAGCGCCTTGCTGATCTTCGTCCTGCGGATTACCGACGTGTCCATCGGCACGCTGCGGATCACCTTCTTGGTGCGTGGCCGGCGCGACGTGGCTGGTGTCCTGTCGTTCTTCGAGTCGCTCATCTGGTTGACCGCCGCGGCGCAGGTCCTCACCACCCTCGACAGTCCCATGCAGTTCGTCGCGTACGCCGGTGGATACGCGACTGGCACCATGCTCGGCGTGTCGGTCGAGCGCTGGATCGCGGTGGGCGAGGTGCTGATGCGGGTCATCACACCGGTCGACGCGCCCTCCGCCGAGCACGTGCTGCGGCAGGCGGGCTACGGTGTCACCGTCGTCAACGGCCAGGGCATGCGCGGCGACGTGCGCATCCTGTTCGTGGTGTTGCCTCGGCGGCGCACGCGGGCGGTGCTCGGTCTCGTCAAGGGCGTGAACGCGGACGCATACATCACGTTCGAACCAACCAACCAGGTGCGGGCCACCTTCGCCGCCCCCACGCAGCTGCGCAAGTAGCCGTCGGAGTTCATGCGCTGAGCGGCTCAGCCGCGCGCCAGCGCTCCACGCGCGCGTCTCGGCTCAGCCGCGCGCCAGCGCCAGCCGCGCCAGCCGCCCGGCCGGATCGTGCCAGGCTTGCACCTTGGCGCCTTCGGGACCGAACCCGAGCGGCTCGACCGCCAGCGTCACGGCGGCGTCGTGCACGAGGACCGCCTGCGGCTGCGGTGCCAGGCCGTGCCCGGCGCGCAAGCGGGCGACGAGCGCGTCCAGCGTCCAATCCTCGGCCCACGTACGCTTGAGCGCCAACAGCACCCCGCGTCCACGCCATGCGGTCTTCCCTTGGCTCCCAGCGCGACGCACCGCGACGCGTTCGGGGAGGCCTTCCAAGGCCTGGTACACACCCTCGACCACCTCTTCGAGCAGAGCGTGCTCCAGGACCAGCGCCATGGCCTCCGACACCAACTCCTCGAGGTCGTCCTCGTCGGGGTCGTCGCTCGCGACGCCGTCGAACAGCAGGCGAAGGCGCTCGGGCAGGTTGTTGAGGTGGTAGAAGGCCGTCTCGACGGTGACCGGCACCACCACCATGGGCGCCACGGGTACCCCGGCCCGTTCCGCCCGCAGCAACCAGGCGAGCTCACCGGTGTCGGGGACGTCGAACGGCGGCGGGAAGCGTGAGGGCAGGGTGTCGGTCGACATGCTGCGGCATGCTACCCGAGGCGCGTCGGCGGGTCCGTGTCGGCCGCGTCGGCGGGCCTGCCGGGGGCCCCGTGCTACCTTGGCAAGGATGGTTCGGATCCTCGTGCTGGCGCTGGCGGGAGCAGCCTTGGTGGCCGCTGCGATCGTCACGGCCGGGCGTTACCTGAGCGTCTCAGACGTGCGCTTGCCGGACGTGCGCGGGTTGAGCTACCGGGTCGCCAGCGAACAGCTCCGTGAGCGCGGCTTGCGGGTCCTCACCTACCCAGAGCTGGACGCGGTCGCGGCGCCCGACACGGTGGTCTCGCAGACGCCGCCGAGCGGGAGCGTGGTGCGGCTGGGTCGCACGGTCAGCCTGGGCGTGAACGCGCTGGTCGAGGTGCAGACGATGCCGACCCTGGTCGGTCTGCCCGAGAGGGATGCCATCGAGCGCGCCGAGCACGTCGGGCTCGTGGTCGAGCGCGTGGTGTACGTCGCCTCCGAACGACCAGTCGGCATGGTGGTGCAGCAGTGGCCGGAGCCGGGTGGCGGCCTCGCCGCTGACGCGGGCGTCACGTTGGACGTGAGCCGCGGCCAGGTCGACGTCGCCGTCGAGCTCCCAGACGTGCGTGGCATGACCCTG